>DASYCD010000027.1:0-3049 GCA_036500405.1 Bryobacteraceae bacterium | reverse complement strand
AAGTCGTTCTGGCCGGGGAGCCAAACTTCGATATCGAAGGTCTTCGCGGAGCTGAACCCCATATCGCCCGTGCAGAGTACTACCGTGCGGAACGGGAGACCGAGACGGCTCAGGATGTCTTCGGCGTCGGCCGTCAGCTTTTCGTGCTCTTCGTAGCTCTGCTCGGGGCGCGTGAATTTCACCAGTTCCACTTTCTGGAATTGGTGCTGGCGGATGATGCCGCGCACGTCACGTCCATAGGATCCCGCTTCGCTGCGAAAACAAGCTGTGTAGGAGCAGAAGCTGATCGGGAGCTTGTCGCCGGTCAGCACTTCATCGCGATAGAGGTTCGTCACCGGCACTTCCGCGGTGGGGATCAGCCAGTAGTCGGTGTTCTCCAGCTTGAAAAGATCCGCACCGAATTTCGGAAGGTTGCCTGTGCCGTAGAGGCTGGCGGAATTCACGATGAACGGCGGCAGCACTTCGGTGTAGCCGTGGTGCTGGGTGTGGGTATCCAGCATGAAATTGATGAGCGCCCGTTCGAGTTTTGCGCCGAGTCCCATGTAAACGGCAAAGCGCGCGCCGGTGATTTTCGCGGCGCGATCGAAATCCAGAATGCCGAGCTCCGGGCCGAGATCCCAGTGGGCTTTGGGCGCGAAATCCATTTTGGTGGGCTCGCCGACGCGACGAATTTCGACGTTATCCTCGGCGGATTTTCCGACGGGCACGGATTCGTGCGGCACATTCGGAATGCCGGCGAGCATTTCGCGAAAACGCGAATCGGCCTCTTCCACAGCCTTCGCCAGTTCCCCGATGCGCTCGTTCAGCGCGCGCGAACGCTGCTGCGCTTCGGCCGTATCGATGCCCTCTTTGCGCAGGCGAGCGATCTCGCGCGACATTCCATTCTGCTCCGCCCGCAGCTGTTCGGATTCGGTGATCGCTGCGCGGCGGCGGCGGTCGAGCGCCTGAAATTCATCGAGCGGGAGCGTGAGGCCGCGGGTAGCGAGACGCGCGGCGACGCCTTCCAGATTGGCGCGAAATACGCCGAGATCGTGCATATACACGTATCCTAACAGCGCGAACGAGTCAGTTCATGGCGGCGGAAAAATGTATTTAGCGGGATGGGCGGCGGACTATTCTTCTTCTGCTTCGGCTGCTACGGGTTCCAGATCTTCGGCTTCGAAAATCTGCTTGCAGTCGAGGCATTCGACAAAGTCCACACCGTCGCGGCGGGCGATGATTACCGTTTTTTTGTGCTCGCAGGGTGTCTGCATACCAAATGGCCGGAGATACGAATTATTTTAACCCGTCCGAACGGTGTGTCAAGGGGGGTTAGGACCATTTGTTGACGTCGGATATGGTATTTCGGGGGTTGAGCTAGAATGCAATTTCAGATGCCATTCCCCGTTCAGAGACCTCGCCGGCTGCGTTCTTCGGAAGCGATGCGCGCGCTGGTACGCGAGACGCGGCTTCATCCGGCGAATTTCGTGCTGCCGTTGTTTATCGTGCCGGGCGAGGGGGTGAGGCGGCCGATTGGGTCGATGCCGGGGCAGTCGCAGCTCTCGATCGATCAGGCCGTGGAGGAATGCCGCGAGATCCAGGGGCTGGGGATCGGCGGAATTATTCTGTTCGGACTGCCGGAATCGAAGGACGAAGAAGCATCGGGCGCGTATGACGACCAGGGTATTGTGCAGCGGGCGATTCGGGCGATTAAACGCGAAGTTCCAGGGCTGCTCATCATTACGGACGTCTGCAACTGCGAGTACACGAGCCATGGGCATTGCGGAAAGATTGTGGACGGTGATGTCCATAACGATCTGACGCTGGATTGGCTGGCGCGGTCGGCGGTTTCGCATGCGCGGGCGGGGGCGGATATTGTGGCGCCTTCCGACATGATGGATGGGCGCGTGGCGGCTATTCGCGCGGGACTGGATGGCGCGGGCTTTTCGAATACGCCGATTCTTTCTTATGCGGCGAAGTTTGCATCCGTGTTTTATGGGCCGTTCCGCGAGGCGGCGGATTCGGCGCCGCAGTTTGGCGACCGGCGCAGCTATCAGATGGATCCTTCGAATGGTCGAGAGGCGATGAAGGAGATCGCGCTCGACCTGGAGGAAGGGGCGGACATGATTATGGTGAAGCCGGCGCTGGCGTATCTGGATTTGATCCGGCAGGCGCGCGACCGCTTTCCCGATGTGCCGCTGAGCGCGTATCAGGTGAGCGGCGAATTTTCGATGATTCACGCGGCGGCGGCGAATGGGTGGATCGATCTGGAGCGGGCCATGATGGAGACGCTGACGTCGATCCGGCGCGCGGGGGCGGATTTCATCCTGACGTATTTCGCGAAGCCGGCGGCGCGGCTGCTCACGTAGCATTGCAATAATGGGGGGTTGCCATGCAATTCCTTCAAAACAGCCTGGTTGAGCTGATCACACAGACCTCTACGAATCTGCCGCCCGATGTGCGCGCGGCGATGGCTTCGGCCAATGCGACGGAGAAGCCTTCGACACAGGCTTCTCAGGCGCTCAACATTATCCTTTCGAACATCGATATGGCGGCCGAGGACGAAGGCGCGATTTGCCAGGATACCGGCATGCCCACGTTCTACGTGCATACGCCGGTGGGCGTGAATCAGATGGAGATCCGCAAGACGATTCGCGAGGCGGTGGCGGAGGCGACGCGGCGCGGCAAGCTGCGTCCGAATTCGGTGGATTCCATTACGGGCAAGAACAGCGGCGACAATCTGGGGCCGGGGACGCCGGTGATCCACTTCGAGCAGTGGGAGCACGATCAGATTGAAGTGAAGCTGGTGCTCAAGGGCGGCGGGTGCGAGAACAAAAATATTCAGTATTCCCTGCCCGCGACGCTGGATCACCTGGGGCGCGCGGACCGCAGTCTGGAGGGCGTTCGGAAGTGTCTGCTGCATGCGGTATGGCAGGCGCAGGGTCAGGGGTGCGCGCCGGGGGCGCTGGGCGTGTGCATCGGGAGCGATCGCGCGCATGGGTATGAGTTGGCGAAGGGCCAGTTGTTCCGGACGCTGGACGATACGAATGCGGATCCGCGGCTGGCTGAG
>DASYCD010000026.1:0-4789 GCA_036500405.1 Bryobacteraceae bacterium | reverse complement strand
ACCCAGCACCGTATAACGCGCCGGGACCACTTCCTGCACGATGGACACTCGCAGCATGGTCCCGTGAGCGTCGAATACGAGAGCGAAGGGCAATTCTTCGGAGACGAGGGGCAACCCCAGCGTGTCGCGGTAGAACTTCTTTGCACGCGTGGGATCGGAGGCAGCGATAAAGCTAATCAGATTTTGATCGGCGAGGCGGAACTGTTGGGCCATGGACTGATGATGCTCTACCGGCGAACTTGTCGCAAGACTGGCTTTGCGACATATCATATCGGTATTGCGACAACGCGTTCTCACTCAGTACGATCCGCGCGGCGGCGTGTCGATTTCGACGCTGGCGTGGGAATACCCGCGTGGTTACGATGTGCATGAACATGCGCACGGTTCCGATCAGCTCATCTATGCCATTCGCGGAGTGATGCA
This sequence comes from Bryobacteraceae bacterium, assembly GCA_036500405.1. Taxonomy (GTDB): domain Bacteria; phylum Acidobacteriota; class Terriglobia; order Bryobacterales; family Bryobacteraceae; genus BOG-234. Next base: position 4,366 of record DASYCD010000026.1, on the reverse strand, counting down.
GGTATCGGCGGGGTCCGGCGTCTGGTTGATTCCGCCTCAGTTCGGGATCTGGATTCCGGCGCGGACATTCCATTCGATCCACATGCCGGGCGCCGTTTCGATGCGCACGCTGTATATGCGTCGCGGGCTTGCGGCGCGAGTACCGGCGGCGGGCGCCGTCATTCACATCGCGCCGTTGTTGCGGGAGTTGATTGTGGAGGCTGTGCGGATCGGCGAACTTCGCACGCGCAATCGCCTGCACTGCGCGCTTCGGGACGTGCTGGCATCACAACTGGAGGCGGCTCCCCCGATGCCTATATCGCTGACGCTCCCGCAGGATACCCGGGCGCGGGTGATCGCGGATCGAGTGATGAGCCAGCCCGGCGAACGCGAGACATTCGCGACGCTGTGCGGCCGCGCGGGCGCGAGCGTCCGGACGATGCAGCGAGTATTCCGCCGGGAGACCGGTACGGATTTCGAATTCTGGCGGCGGCAGGTGCGGTTGATGAAGGCAATTGAACTGCTTGTGGCCGGAGAGCCCGTCCAGGAAGTTGCTTATTCGCTCGGCTACAGGCAGCCGACGGCATTCGTGGAAATGTTCCGTGGAATTCTGGGAACAACACCTGGGGCGTGGGTTAAGACGTTGCCTGGGTAATGCTGGCCGTATGCGTCGAGCAGAAGCTCCGACGGCAGGGCCAAGCTCCGCCCCAGTCCGGTTAACAAGAAATGCGGAAGGCACACCAGCCGCAGAAGAGGAACGCAAGAAGGCTGACGAGGGCTCCGGCGTATTGGCCTACCGGACGACAAGTCATCACGACGCGGTTTGCGCCGCGCTTCAGAAAAATTCCACGCAATCCGCCATCCACCCGGCGGACTTCGGCATCATGTCCGTTCACGATGGCGCGCCAGCCGGGATAGTAGATTTCGCTGAGGACGAGTAGCCCGTCGCCTGAGGCCTGAACGTCCAGCGACATTGAGCTGGGCTCATATGAAGTGAAGCGCAGGGTATCGCCGGCCGCGGATTTGCCGAGCGGCGGCGACAACGGGGACGAGACGAGGGCGACCTGACGCAGATCAACCGAGCGCTTCTGGATTCGGACATATATATCATCATCGGAGGGAACGACGATCGTCCGGTGAACCATCCAGGCGCGGGGGAAAGCCTTATCGCCCCGATAGACTTTCCAGTACGCATCCTGGTAGATCGCTCCGGGGTCGCCGGTGGACGCTGGCATAATGCGATAACGAACGTTCAGCAGGTCGTCACCCAGCCTGCTGAGCTGCGAAAAATCCTTGAGGGCCGTCGCACCCCCGCCCCAGAACGCCTGAACGCCGTAAATATCGCCGATGTTCGGAGGAGAGTCGATCGCAACGCGGACGCGATTGAGTCCGGGCAGAGAGCGGACAAAGGCGGCAGGAGGCGCGAGGGTCAGGGTCTGTTCATAAAAGTCACCGGTCTTCGCCAGTTCTGTTTTATCTTTAGGAGTCCAGAAAAAGGTTCCGAGATCAAAGAGTACGAAGGCAGAGAGCAGCAAACTTGCGGTGCGCGAGGGCCGGTTCCGAAGGAACCAGGAACACAAGGCGCAGGAGATCAGGATAAAGATCAGATCGAGGCAGGTCCAGATCCCGAGAACGCGCGGGATGAAAAGGCCCGGGACGACCAGCAGCGCGGCCGCGGCGCCCGCTACCCATTTCAGAATCGCTGTGACGCGCTCGCGCGGCAGGGTCTGTTCCAGCAGGGCGTCCAGCCCGAAGGACGAGAGCGCCGCGATAGCAAAGCAGGTGAGGAACAGAAAGCGGGTCGGCTCGCGGTTGCTCCATAGAAATGGGATCACCGCATAGAGAATGCCGTTGAGGGGAGAGTACTGGCCCAATGCGTAGAAAAATCCCAGCACGGCGATCCCTGATAGAAAACGAACCCAAATGTCGGATCGCCACTTCCATAGAGCCCCGAGCGCCAGAAAAAATGGCAGCGCGCCCACGTACATAGACCACGATTCGCCTCCGTTTTCGCCTCCTGCAAGTGGAAACAGGACGGTGAGGAGGGTGGTCGGCAAGGAACCGAAATCCATGAGGCCGTAGGGGATTTTGCTGGACATCGGGAACGGCCCGTCTTTGATCCAGCGCAATGCATGGTGTCCATATTCAAGCGATGGGATCAACTGAGCAGCGCCGGCCGCAACCGTCAGAATTACGATAGTTCCCACAACCACCCCCACGCGCGGCCATACGAGACGGTTTGTTGCCCCGTACCATAGCGCGGCAAGAATCACACAAATGGCTGCGATCATGGCAAACTGAACGCCGCCCGTCAGGATGGAGAGGCCGATGCAAAGACCAGCGAGAGACGCCTCCATGATCGCGAACTGACACGAACTGGCGCGAAGGGAGCGCAGTAAAAAGAGGAGCGAGGCCGGCGCCCAGATGCACGCTTCGAGTTGGTGCGGCCAAAACATTTGCTCCATCAACCCGCCCATGGCGAACGCGCAGGCGCCGATAAAAGCGGCGAAGTGGCTGCGGCGCAATTCGCGCAGGAGCGCGAACATGAAGAGCGCGCCTAAAAATCGATTGATTGCCAGATATTCGTGGAAAAATCGCGGCGACAGCACGCCATTTCGATTGAATGGCACTACCGCGAAGAGCAGATGCAAGGGATACCATGCGCCAGTCTGGGTTTCGCCGGCGAAGGGGCGTCCGGCGAACTCGTACGGATCCCAAAGAGGGAGATGACCGTGCCAGACGGATTGCAGCCAGAAGTGCAGCCAGGCATAGGTCTGGTTGATCGCTTCCGATCCGACAAGGGCGGTGTACTGGTCTGTGAGCAGCGTCTTCCAGTGGAAGGTAATGACCGCGAGTGCCAGAAATATGACATACCGAACCGTCGAATTGTTCATGAAACGGGCAAAACCGTATTATCCGACTGGCAGAGCGCTGGAAGAGCATAACGCCGAATACGTAAGCGTTAGCCCGCTGCCGACCCGGCCAACCGGGCCGAGTCCCGATATTTATTATTGGGCGACTATATAAAGGCTATTTCGGCGCTTTTCGGCATACTGCCCTTTATATGCTTTCGAGACTGGCATGCGCGTGTCTGACGGTGTTTTTTTGCGGTACAGCTTTCGGACAGACGGCCAAATTCGTGATTGCCGATGTTCACGCCACGCCTCCGGATCTGGCGAATGATTTCATGCAGGCCAATCCGCCGAGCAATGGCCGGTACGAATTTCACAGCGCGTCCATGATCGACCTGATCCAGCTGGCGTATGGGTTCGATCCGGACAGGATTCTGGGTGGGCCGAACTGGCTGGAGATGGACCGGTTCGACGTCATCGCGCAGGCGCCGCCGGGAACAAGAGAAACGCCACCGCCTGGCGCGCGGCCGGGCACGTTGCCCAATGCAGTGCAGGAGATGCTGCAATCGCTGCTGGCCGATCGATTTCATCTTGCGATTCGCGAAGAGACCAAATCACTGCCAGGCTTCACGCTGACTGTGGACCAAACCAGGAAGCTGCAAGTAAAGGAAAGCGACGGACCCGGCAATACGGGTTGCAGAAGTGCGGAACCTCCTGAACCGGCTCAGCCCACGATTACGGTCGCATGCCGGAATATGACCATGGATTCACTTGCGGCTCTCCTCTCGCGGCTGATGGGCGCGCCGTTAGTCCAGGTTGTCGACAAGACGGGCCTGAAAGAGAAATGGGATTTCGAATTGAGCGTGCCGAGGAGCGTGCGGCAAAATGAGGCCTCGGCAATGGTTAGTAAGCTCGGCCTCAAACTGGAGCCGCAACCGATGCCCACTCAGGTGGCGATGGTAGAAAGCGCTGATGAGAAGCCCACCGCGAAGCCGCCGGGCGTATCCGAGGCGCTGCCGATTCCTCCCCAGCCGACTGCTTTTGACGTGGCGACGATCAAACCGACCGATCCGGATTATCGCAATACGACGATCTCGCTCGGCGCTCAGGCAGGAGGGCGGTGGAGCACTCGCGGAATACCGCTTTCCGCGCTCCTCATCCGGGCATTCAGTCCTTCCTTTGACAAAAGAAACTCGGACCTTGTAGTAGGGATGCCGAGTTGGGCCGAGCGCGATTCCGTTCGCTTCGGCCAGCGATGCCACTTCGGCCGTGTTCATGATGCCGCCGATGTGGACCAGATCCGGCTGCAGGATGTGGGCGCCTTTCGCCGCGACTACTGCCGCGAATTCCGCAACAGTGTGCATGCGCTCGCCAGTCGCGATCGGGATATGGGCGGTGGCGGCGATCTCCGGCAGCCAACGGTTGTAATCCGGACGTACCGGCTCTTCATAGAAGAGCGGACTGGCGAATTCCAACTCCTTCGCGAGGCGCCGCGCCATCGGGACGTTGCAGCGTCCATGGAAGTCGAAAGCGAT
>DASYCD010000025.1:0-17601 GCA_036500405.1 Bryobacteraceae bacterium | reverse complement strand
CATCGCGATTACGGTCGACTTGCGCGAAGAGGTCGGCAGCACCGGGCGCTGGCCGCCCTGCAACTGGCGCGCGCGCTTCGCCGCCACGATGATGAACCGGTAGGTGCTCTGATCCATATCGTCCGGAAGCGTGCAGTGAGTGTTATTTCTGACGGGTGTGTCGCTCATGTTGAAAGTCCTTTATTCCTGTCCGTACGTGGCTAATATCGGCCGGATCTTTTCCTGCACACGAATTCTTCTTACGCGCTCGGCGCGAACAATTGCTTTCAGCGATTCGAGCGCCGTCTCCAGGTTCTCATTCACCAGCACGTAATCGTATTGCTTATAGTCGCCAATCTCGTGAGCGGCGTTATCCAGCCGCCGCCGGATCACCTCATCGGAATCCTGACTGCGCGCACGAAGCCGCTGCTCCAGGATCTCACGCGAAGGCGCCAGGATAAAAATCGATACGGCGTCCGGAATCCGCTCTCTTAATTGTTGCGCACCCTGCACGTCAATGTCGAGGACGAGGTCTTTCCCCGCCCTTTCTGCCACCGTCAGCGCCTTTCGCGGCGTCCCGTAGTAATTTCCGAAAACACAGGCATGCTCCAGGAAATCATCGACTGCAATTCGCTGCTCAAACTCCTCACGCCCAATGAAATCATAGGCTTGGCCGGATATCTCGCTGCCCCGCGCTGCCCGCGTCGTGCAGGAAACCGAAAAGGTAAGTCCGTCCACCTCAGCCATGAGGCGGCTCACCAAAGTGGATTTCCCCGAACCCGAAGGCGCGGAAATGATGAAAACAGTGGTCATTCGATATTGAGCGATTGTTCCCGGATGCGGTCGATCTCCGCCTTGGCCGCCAGCCCCAGGTCGGTCAGAACCAGCCCCTGGTCTCCCAGACCGCCGGTCTTCGACAGGATCGTATTCGCCTCGCGGTTCATTTCCTGAAGCAGGAAATCGAGTTTCTTGCCGGTTTCCCCCTCGGCCGAAATCAACGCGCCGGTCTGATCCGCGTGCGTCTTCAGCCGGACCAGTTCTTCGCTGATGTCGCTCCGCTCGGCGAGAATCGCCGCTTCCTGCGCAAGCCGCGCCGGATCCAGATGGGTCCCGCCCAGCATTTCGCCCAACCGGTCCTGCAACCGTTTCTGGAAATACGGGAGCGCGCGCGAGCGAATCTCCTCCATGCGCTTCACCAGATCCTGAATGGAGGCAATGCGCGCGCGAAGCTCGGTGTCGATCGCTGTCCCTTCCCGCAGCCGGAAACGGTCGAGTTCTTCGAGCGCCTCCGCAGCCACCGCCAGCGTTTCGGCATCCAGCGCCGCATCGGGCTCGGACGATCCCGCGCGCGTCTCCACCATGCCCGGCAGCCGCAGCGCTTCATTCAGATCCGGCTGCTGGCCCTGCAAGCCGAGCTGCGCCGCAGCGGCGCGGAAGGCACTGAACCATCCCTGGAGCATCGCTTCATTGATGGCGAATGAGGAATCTCCTGCCGGCGAAGCAGCGCGCTTGAACGACACCATGATCTGCGCATGCCCGCGCACCACGCGCTTGCGGATGGCCGCGCGCAACGCCGGCTCGATGGCGTCGAAATCCATCGGCATGTGGAAGTGGAGATCGAGCCCGCGGTGGTTGACGGTTTTAATCGTGAGGGTGAGTTCGCCCGACGGCAGTGAGCGGGAAACGCGGGCAAAGCCCGTCATGCTGCGAATGGGCATCGAGTGGAGTCCTTCATTATGACATCCGGCCCGCGCCCTTTATCGAAGGCGTCAGCGATTGATCCAGCGCTGCGAAGCCCCGGAATACCGATCACCCTGCACCTGGATGTGAGACGCTGCCTCACTTACTCATATCCGCACGAGCTTCGTGAAGCGATCCGCGGTTCTTCCAGTGTGGGAATGATCTCCGCCTCGGGATCGCGCCACCAGATCGAATACTCGCGCCGCACCGCAGTAACAGGCTGCACCGTGGGCGCGCGCCGAATCACGCTGACGCGCGCTTCCGAAAGTCCGAATTGCTTCACCTTGCCCTGCTGAATCAGATCCTTCACCGTTCGCGCAACATCCCTGATCGGAACCCCGGGGTTGACACGATGCTGGTGACGCAACGGTTAACCCGCGAGCTCTTCATCGATAAACGGACCCTCGGCGTCCCCGGCTATTTCCCGCGCATGACATTGCGCGGGAATCGCTCCACCAGTTGCAGAATCTGGTAAGCGTCATCGAACACGCGCTTGCCTGCCTCCGTGAGATTCGCCCCGCGCGAAAAACGGAAGCGGTCAAACAGGCGCACGCCCAGTTCCTTTTCTAGCATCTTAATGTGGTGCGTTACGCTCGATTGCGAATATCCCAGTTCCGCCGCGGCCTTGTTGAAATTTTTGGTCATCGCGACAACAATAAAGGATCGAAGGTGGAGAAGATCGATCATGCAACACTCTTTTCATTTCCGATCGAAACCCGCCTTGAGCAGAGGAGGGGTAATGAATGTCGTCAGAATGATCATGAGTACCAGCGACGAGAAAGTTCGCGGGGACAGCACCGGCCCGTTGTGGACCATCAGACTGCTCCCGAGTCCGGCGAAAATCAGGCCCACCTCGCCGCGCGGGATCATGCCCAGCCCGATGAGAAGGCGGTCCACTCCCCGCTCCAACACCCCCAGCCCGCAAATCTGCTTGCCGATCACGGCCGCGAGGGTGATGAGCGCCGCGAATCCCAGCACCGACGCCGATGCGAAACTTTTCAGATCGACGCGCATTCCCATCGCCACAAAAAAGATCGGTACCGTGAGCGTCGTAATCGGAAACAGCAGTTCCTCCACGCGTCGCTCACCGCGGTCCACAAAGGGCTTGTAGTGAACTTCCTCCAGCACCACACCCGCCGCGAACGCGCCTACAATCGGCGCCAGCCCTACCAGCGCCGCAATGCCGGCCACTACAAAACAGAACGCGATACATAAGGCCAGCAGTGCGCCCGCCACTTTCAGCCGCGCCGCATAAATAAACACCCGCTGGGACCAGAAGCGCCCGGCAATCACCGCCACCGTCAGAAACACCGTGGCCTTCGCGATGATCCAGACGATCGGGCCGAGATGGGCGCCGCCACCTGCGCCAACCGATGACGCCGTTGCCACCAGACCGCTGACTACCGCCAGAACCACCAGGCCAATCACGTCGTCCACCACCGCCGCGCCGAGGATAATGCGCGCCTCCCGGGTGTTCGACTTACCGAGGTCCTTCAGAACCCGCGCCGTGATCCCCACGCTCGTCGCGGTCAACGTGCCGCCGACGAACAGATGCGTCAGCCAGCTCGCCTCGGGAACCATCCAGGCGGAAACGAAATAGCCCAGCACCATCGGGGCGATGACGCCCAGCGTCGCCACCGCGAGCGAAGACCATCCGACCGCCAGGAGCTGCATGAGATCCGATTCCACGCCCACCTCAAACAGCAGAAGAATCGCTCCCGTCTCGGCCACCAGGCGCAACATCTCGCTGTCACGCAAAGGGTCGAGCGCGGTGATACCGAATAATCCCAGATTCCCGAGTACCACCCCGGCCAGCAGTTCCCCCAAAACCGGCGGCTGACCCAGGCGCCCCATCAACTCCCCGCCCGCTTTCGCGGCGACGATCAACAGCGCAAGAACGAGCACGGCATCGCGCACCAGAACCGCGGCATCCGGCGAAGGAGTCAGAGCGCAGATTCTCCCCGTTCATTGTTCCGGATGCGCACCACTTCTTCTATCGGCGAAATGAAAATCTTGCCATCGCCGATCTTGCCGGTGCGCGCGGCGGACACGAGCGTGTCGACCACCTGCTCCAAACGCGACTCCGGAATCACCATTTCTATCCGCACCTTCGGGAGAAGGTCCACTCTATACTCCGCGCCCCTGTAGACCTCCGTATGGCCCTTCTGCCGGCCATGGCCGCGGACCTCCGAGATCGTCATCCCGGTGACGCCGATCGCAATCAGCGCTCCCTTGATTTCATCCAGTTTGTGCGGCTGGATAATCGCTTCGATCCTCTTCATAAGCCTCTGGCCTCCCCTTTCCCGTGCTTCCACTTATTCAGCGCGCCGATCAAAACGATACCCGCGATCACGGCGACGATGGGCGCGCCGGCTTTGAACGCCAGAGCGCCTCCCAGAATGCAGGCTCCGCCAAAATATTTCCAGTTCATTTCCTCTTTACCTCGCGAAAAGCGCCAACAGGCACAGACATACGCTTACGGCGGCGAACACGAGCATCGGCGTCTTCAGCGATTTATTCCATTCAGGCTTTTGCGTGCCCTCGCGAATCCGCTGCCGTATATCCTGCAACTGCCGGCGGGCCATTCCCAGTTCCCAGCCGTTCCCGGCCAGTTCGACTGCTCTGAGAGTTTCTTCCTCCGCGCGGGGCAGCGCCCGTAGCCGGTAGAACAACTCGGCCAGTTTAAATTGGGCGAAAAAGTGATTCGGATCCTGCGCGGCCGCCGCCTGCAGAACGTCCATGGAGCGGTACGCTTTGTAATCCATTGCGTACGCCATCCCCAGGCACGTCTTCAGATCGACCGATTCAGGATTGTCGGCCACGGCTTTCTCCAGGCGCTGGATATGCGCTACCAGTTCCGTGGGCGAGACCGACTGGGGATCCCGCCACGGTACAGGTAATATCCGGACCGGAGCTGGCTCCCGGAGGGAAACAACTTCCCCCTGAACGAGTTCGAGTGCGGTGGAGGCCATCGTCTTAGCTCACCTTAATCTCGAATTCCGGATAGCAGAGAGCGCCCATTTCCGGCAGGTCGAGACCTTCGAGTTCGGGTTTGGCTCCCACGCGCTGGCCAACGAACAGGTCAATGACCCAGTTGGTGACGAAGCTGATCACGAAGATCAGACCGACCAGAGTCGCCACACCCAGGAGTTGCGCCACAAGCTGGCCCGGATCGCCGTAGAACAGGCCGGTGACGTTGCCCGCAACCCCGTTCCAGGAACCTCCATAATTACTCTTCCCGTCCGCAAAAAGGCCAACCGATATGACACCCCACAGCCCGTTGGCGCCGTGGACGGAAACCGCGCCCACCGGATCGTCGAGCTTCATTTTGCGCTCCAGGAACTCGACCGAAATGCAGACGAGGAAGCCGCCGATGAGCCCGATGATCACCGAGCTCACCGGATTCACGAAGCCGCTGGGCGCCGTAATTGCCACCAGCCCGGCCAACAAACCGTTACCGGTCATCGACGCGTCCGGCTTACCGTAGCGCATCCACATGTAGAGAATCGCGCTGAAGCTGCCCGCCATGCCGGCGAGCATTGTGTTCACCGCCACGGACCCGATACGCAGGCCGCCGTTGCCGGAAGCGCCGAGCGTGGAGCCCGGATTGAAACCGAACCAGCCGAACGCAAGGATGAAGCAACCCGTTAGAACCACGAGCAGATCGTGACCCGGCATTGCGAGCGGCTTGCCTTCACGCGTGAACTTACCAATGCGCGGCCCGATCAGGATGCCCACCGCGAGCGCCGTCACGCCGCCGATCGAATGCACAACCCCTGAGCCCGCGAAGTCGGCGTAGCCATGACCCAAACCGAAGTTCGTGCCGAGCGTCGCAAGCCAGCCGCCGCCCCACGCCCAATTCGCGAACAGCGGATAAATGAAAGCCCCCAGCACGAACGAGGAAACGACGAACGCCGCGTACTTCCAGCGTTCGGCCACCGTGCCTGTGACGATCGTGAGGGCCGTGTCCATGAAGACCATCTGGAACAGGAAGATCACCATCACCATCACGTCGTAAGAGTGATTGTGCATCAGGAAGAATCCCCCGGTTCCGAACAGCCCCATCGATTTGCCGAAGAGCGTAATGGTGAATTCGGAATTGAGCACGCCGGACCCACCCAGATTGCCGATGGCGCCCACCCCGCCCATCTGGATGGCGAAACCGATGAGCCAGTACGCCAGCATGCCGACGCCGTACACCATGAAGTTCATCATCATTGTGTGATTGGCGTTTTTGGCGCGGCACAACCCGGTTTCGACGACGGCGAAGCCAGCCTGCATGAACATCACGAGGAAGCCGCACACCAGCGTCCACACGAAGTTGACCGCAATCTTGTTCTGACCCACCTGGTTGACCACATCCGCGATGCTCAAGCCCTTCTTCGCGTCGCTGACAGTGACATCGGAAACCGTGCCGGTGAGTCCGCCATCGGGGTCGCCGTTAGCGCGCGCTTTGGCGTCAGGCGGCGCAATGTTTTTGAGGTCGGCGTCCGTAACAGGAGTAGCGGCCGGCGCGGCGGCGGCCATGGGGGCCGGCTGGGGCGCAGGCGTCTGGCCAAACGCCGCTACCGAGAGACACGAAAGAATGCCCGCGAAAAGTATCAGCTTTTTCATGCGTTATTTTCTCCAGATCGCGTTCTTCAGATACGCGGTATTCAGCAGGCCAAAGATTCCGCCGAGGCTGACTACGATGCCAATCAGCACCATAATCAGGCGGCCCGTAACGCTGTCAGTCATACTCAGGCTGGACAGCGCGATCAGAAATCCCAGAAGGGTTACAGCCAATCCGGCAATCGCCATTTACTCAATCTCCTCTCTGCCTTCGTTTTCCCACGGCTTGCACTTCAGGAACGTCGCGACCGATGCGCCGAGCGATACTACAAACCCGAGCGCGAGAATAAGACCTCCGCCCGCGAAGGCTCCCGCCAACAGAACGAAAGCGACAAGAAACAACAAAACACCGACTGCCTGGGTCGAATTGGCTCCCATGTTTTCACCTCAAGAAATGAATTTTTCTGCCGAACGGCCTGGTGAATCGGCGGCGGCGCGCGTGTCCTTCAACAACGGGGTTGAGGGCCGGGCAACGCGTTTGTGACAGCTGCCGTCGAGTTAAAAACTAACTCTACAAACACTTTCGTACGGAGTCCAATCGATTTTTTAGATTCAACAACTGGCTTTTGTGTATATCTGTCCGAGCGACTGACTGGAACAATCGAAAGATCCATAGCGCGGCGGCGCACTTATTCCGCGGGGGCACGTTATCCCGCGTTATGCTGATTCTGCCGCGCTTCATATCGAATGAAGAGAATTACGTTCGCGAATATCGGACTCGATGGGGCGATGGAGCGAGCCCCGCAATACACCCGCGGGACCGTCCTCCTGCTCACGGGAATTCTCCTGAGCCTGAGTTCCCTCGCCGACTGGATTGTCGGACATATTTCGCTCGGCGTACTCTACATCATGCCGATGATGTCCGGCGCGCTTGTGCTTGAGCCGGTGGGACTGGCCGCGCTCGCGTTGTTCTGCGCGTTTCTGCGCTCTCGCTTCGATTATCCCGGCGCCCCCGTGGAACTGGTTCTGCGCTTCACGTTTGCATCAGTTTCCTACTTCACCTGTGGACTATTCATCGCCGCACTCGTGCGGCATCGCCGCGCCGCGCGCGACCACCTCAGGCGCGTGCAGCGCGAGCAAGCGCTGCGCAAAGCGGCCGAGGATCATCTGCGCCTGCTCGCGGAGGGAAGCCCCGCCGCAATTCTCACGATCGACAACGGCGGCGCCGTCATCGCCGCCAATCGGGGCGCGGCGAATCTCTTCGCCATTCCAGCCGGCGAGACGCTGCAGGGCCGCGCGATCCGCGACTATGTTCCGGTTCTCGCGGACGCCATTCGCATCGGACGCCTCGCCGATGGATTTCGAACCTCCGCGCAATGCACGGGACGCCGCGCCAACGGCGATGTCTTCCAGGCTGACAGCTGGTTCTCCTCCTACGTGGCTCCGGAAGGCCCCTGCCTCGCGGCCATTGTGGTGGATTCCTCGGAAGAAATGCGCGATCGCGAGCAGCACAATCTCAGGCAGTTGCTCCGCGCCGGCCGTATTGCCACCACGGCTGTGGCGCACGAAGCCCGCAATCTCTCCGCGGCGATTTCGCTGCTCTGCGCGCATCTGGCGGATAAACATAGCCTCGCCGGGGATGAAGATCTGCAGGCCATACGCGAGCTCGCGCAGGGAATCGAACGGATCGCCGGACAGGGTTTGTCGGGCGGCTTGAGCGACCCGGCCTCCGTGCGCGGCATTTCTCTGCGTCAGGTTCTGGAACGGCTGCGCATCGTGATTGAGCCGGAATGGTCCGAGATCCGCGCCCGGATCGAATGGGATTTGCCCGCGTTTATCCCCATCGTTCTCGCTGACTCCCAGGGTCTCCTTCAGGCGTTTCTGAATCTCGCCCGTAACAGTCATCGCGCGGTGCAGAACTCCGCCGAGCGCTCCATGTCTGTGCGCGTGATCGTCGAAAGCCGCCGCGTGTCCGTTCGCATGGAAGACTCCGGCCCGGGCATTCCTTCCGCCGTCAAACTGTTTCAGCCCTTCCAGCACGGAGCCGAAGGAACCGGCCTCGGCCTGTATCTTTCGCGCGCCTTTGTGCGAAGCTATGGAGGAGAGTTACGGTATGAGCCCGCCGCAGGCCGCCCGGGTTTCGTGATCGACCTCGAAGTTGCCTGAACATCGGCCTGGCAAAAAGGACAGCAACATGGAGACCGCAACGGCCCCCATCAATCTCTTTCTCATCGACGACCACGCGATGTTCCGCTCGGGCCTGGCGCGCCTTTTCGCGAAAGAGCGGGAGTTCTGCGTCGTTGGCCAGTCCGCCACCACGGCGGACGCGCTTGCGCGGCTCGCTCCGAGTTCGGCCGACATGGTGCTGCTCGATGTGGATCTGGGCGCGGAACGTGCGCTCGATTTCGTGACGCGCGCCCGCCTGCAGGGTTTCCGCGGAAAAATTCTTGTCGTGACCGCGGGTGTGACCGCGAAGGAATCGGTGCAGTTGGTACAGTCCGGCGTGGCAGGCATTCTCCATAAGCACCACACCGCGGAAGAACTCTGCGACACCATCCTCCGCGTGGCCGCGGACGAAGTTTATCTCGAAAAAGAATATCTCGGCGCGTTGTTTCAGACCGTCGATCAGACACAGCCGTCGCGCCGCAGCCGGCTCACGGACCGCGATCGTACAGTGCTGCGCTTTGTCTTTCGTGGCCTGACCAATCGGGAAATAGCAGATCACCTCAACATTTCGGAGAGTGGCGCGAAATCGGCCCTTCGACAGCTTTTTGATAAGCTCGGCGTGCGCACACGCTCACAGTTGGTGAAGGTTGCGCTCGAACAATACGGCCACGAGCTCTGAAACTCAGCTTTCGGGACTCACGCGTTCAAACAGCGTCGTACTTCACCAGAGAGGGGGGCGGAGACCGCCGCGGGGGAGTGAGAACTTTCGGCCATACCTGGAACCATGCCCCTGCTCCCGGAGCCATCGCGAGCGTGATCAGCGCCCGGCCAATCATCTCGGGCGACAACTCGAAGTGGACTGCGCCGGTGCGAATCGCGGCCAGAGGCATATCGGCTGCCTGCGACGTTTTGCGGTCCTGCACCAGAACGCGGCCGCCTGCCGCGCCAATCCGGTACGCGCCATCCGCGCCATCCCACAAACAACCGGAAAGAATCACGCCCGCGGCTCGCGCACCGTATTCCCTTGCAAGCGACGTGAACAGGGGATCGGCTGCCGGGCGGGAGCCGTTCACCTTTGCGGAGCGGATCAAACGTACTCTCCGGTCCGGCGTAATTTCGAGATGCTGATCCTGCGGAGCCAGGAAAACGCAACCAGCCCTGAGAAACTCGCCATCCTCGGCCCATTTCACGCAGAGAGCGGTTTCGGACCGGAGAACCCGATGCAACACACTTTTATAGGCGGTAAGCGGAGCCAGATGTTGTGCGATCACAATCGGGCACGGGAAATCTGCCGGTAAAATCCCCAGTAATTCCCGGAGCGCCTCAATCCCGCCGGCCGACCCGGCAATACCTACGACATCAATCGCACTCTGTTTGTGAACGCCAGCGCACACAACTTTAAATTATCAGGTTCTGTTCGGCAGCCGCCATGCTCTTGATCAGGTCAGGAGGATACGATATGGCCGAAGGACATGTGCCCAGGGGTGAGAACCGCTTGCTCGCCACTTTGCCGGCTGAGGACTACCGGCGGATCTCTCCTGAACTTGAGAAGGTTTCGCTGGGCTTGAGGGCGATGCTCTATGAATCCTGCAAACCCATCGAATACGTGTATTTTCCGATTGATGGCGTCATGTCTATGCTGGCCGATATGGAAGAGGACAGCCTGGTGGAGGTGGCGACGGTAGGCAACGAAGGAATGGTCGGATTGCCGCTATTTCTGGGCGCCACTATGACGCCCGGTCAGGCTTTTTCCCAGGTCCCGGGCGCCGCGCTGCGGATGCGCGCGGACGCCTTCGTCGAGGCTACCAATGAGTCCGGCGCACTTTCCAGGTTGTTGCATAGGTATACCCAGGCGCTGATGATCCAGATTTCACAGGGAATGGGCTGCAATCGCATGCACGAGATCGAGCAAAGGTGCGCCCGATGGCTGCTGCTCACTCATGATCGTGTTGGCGCGGATGAGTTCTCGTTGACGCAGGAGTTCCTGGGTCAGATGCTCGGAGTTCGCCGCGCCAGCGTGAACAATATTGCCGTTCAGTTTCAGGAGGCGGGATATATCGAATACAGCCGCGGCCGCATTCGCATCCGCAACCGAAAGAAGCTGGAAGCGGTGTCCTGCAACTGCTACTTCATCATTCGAGATGAATACGACCGCATGCTGAACGGGAAGGCGCCGGCAAAGAGCCGTAAAGGATCAAAAGGGCGCCGATAATAGCGTTATCGTCTGCCCTTTTTCGCAGGCGTTTCAACCTGATCCCGCAGAGTACGCAGCAGATATTCCAGGGCGCCGATTGCCTCCGGCGATCCAGCCGCGAGAATCGCATCCACCGCGGCATGAAGATCGTCACCCATATCGTGCCCGTGCGCAGCCTTACGCAGGCGAATGGATTTCCCTGGATCCTTCGGTGCAATCACCTTTCCTACAATAAACCGCCCATGACTCATTTCCATCGCGAGGTCCGCCAGACCCTGCCGCACCGCGAGGCTCTTCATGGCTTCGAGCGAAGCCTCACTCACCTGCACGCCGCGCTCATAAGCGCGCACCGATCCGACCGAGATTCCCAGTTCGGTAGCGAATTGCTGCTGGCTCATTCTCAGGGTTTCTCGCAGTCTTTTTGTCGGATTCAGCATGAATTTTAGAAAAAGGCGTTGACTTTTAGCTAGCGCTAGCGCATACTAGCGCTAGCTTGCTTGGCACCGGATCCGGTGACTCCTTAAACATACACTGAGCGTTTACCATTTGTGTTTTTACCGCCATGCTGCCCGCCTCAGGCGGCTCCATGAACTGTTGCGGGACGAGTGGCAGAGTCTCCCCCAGGAGATCCTCTCGGAGGATCCCGAGGGTATCTGTCCGCTTCTTCACGCCCTGCGCCTTCACGCCCAACGCCGCGTCGGCGAATACACCAGCCTTCTCGAAGCCGGTTTGTCCGTAACCTGATTTGTGATCAGATAAGGGAATCATGCGCGTGCTTCCCTCGCTCTTCCTTGCTGCCGCTGTCTCTCTTCCGGCGCAGGATCTGAAGACTTTCGTCAATGGCCAGGTTTCCAGCCTGGCCGGTATCTACAAAGATCTGCACGCTCATCCCGAACTCTCCCATCAGGAAGCTCACACATCCACCCTCGTCGCGGACGAGTTGCGCAAAGCCGGCTACACCGTCACCGAACACATCGGCAAATATCCGGATGGCAGCCAGGCGTACGGCGTCGTTGCCGTTCTCGAAAATGGCGCGGGACCGCGGTTGCTGATCCGTTCCGATCTCGATGCGCTTCCCGTCGTGGAAGAGACCGGCCTCCCGTACGCAAGCCACGCCCATGCGAAAAATGCCGCCGGCCAGGATGTCGGCGTCATGCACGCCTGCGGGCACGATATTCACATGACGACGCTGATCGGCACGGGCCGGGCGCTCGCCGCGCTGAAAAGCCAGTGGCATGGCACGGTGATGCTGATCGGGCAGCCTTCCGAAGAAACGATCGATGGCGCGAAGGCGATGCTTGCCGATCACCTCTACGAGCGCTTCGGCAAACCCGACATGGCGATCGCGCTGCACGATACGAATCTCCATCCCGCCGGACAAGTCTCGGTCACCAGCGGCCCCGCGCTTTCCGGCGCGACTTCCATTGACGTGACGATGCGCGGCATCGGCAGCCACGGGTCGCGGGCCGATCTCGGGAAAGACCCGATCGTGATGGCCGCGCAATTTATCACGCAGATCCAGACGATCGCCAGCCGCCAGACCGATCCGCGCGATCCGGTCGTCGTTACAGTTGGCGACATTCACGCCGGCACGCGGCGCAACATCATTCCCGATGAAGCGAAGATGGAAATCACGCTGCGAGCGTTCAATGAAAAGACGCGCGAGGCCGCTATCTCCGGCATTCGCCGCGCGGCGCAGGGTGTGGCGCTGGCCGCGGGCGTGCCGGAAGACCGCGCGCCTGTCATCACGGTTCTGGAGAACGAATCGACTCCGGTGACTTACAACGATCCTGCGCTCACCACGCGTATCAGGACCGCCATCGCCGGCGTGCTGGGCGCGCAGAACGTGATCGACGATCCTCTCGCGATGGGAAGTGAAGACTTCGGCCTGTTCGGACTTGACGGCCACCAGATCCCGACCGTCATGTTCTGGCTCGGCGCCATGGACCCGGCGAAATTCACGGAAGCGAGCGCGGCAGGCAAAGAACTCCCCGGCCTCCACAGCAATCATTTCGAACCGCTCCCCGAACCGACGCTCCGTACGGGCGTAGAAGCGATGACATCCGCGGCGATCGCGCTGCTGAAGAATTGAGGTTTTCGATGAAGATCCGGGTGCTGACCTTTGCGTTTCTCACAAGCGCGCTCGGCTTCGCTCAACCCGAAAAGGCTCAACCCGAAAAATACATCGGCTCCGTCAGAATCAGCCCGGACCGCGGCGGCGGGTGCATTCAGGTTCAGGCAGCCTGCACGAATCTCGGCGCTTTCGGCGGCTCCGTATACAACGCGACGAACGTGTCGCTGGACGTTCTGGTTGAAATGGCCTATGACGTCAAAGACCGGGAGATCGAACACGCGGACCGTCCTGGCGCGAATCACTATGACGTCTCCATTAAGCCCGAGAGCGGCGGAAACGTCAGTCTCGAACGCGTTCAGCCGATGCTGCGCACTCTCCTCGCCGAACGATTCCACCTGCAGAGTCACCGGGGAACAAAGCAGGAGGCGGCTATGCGCTGGTAGTCGCAAAAAGTGGCCCAAAGCTCAGAGAAGCGAAACAAATTCGAAATCGGGCGGTGTCATCGACGCAGGCCTCATCAGAAACCCACAGGCGACCCTGGATGTCGTTGCCGCGCTTCTCTCACACCCGCTCGGGAAGCCTGTAGTCAACCAGACGGGAATCACCGGAACTTTCAACGTCAATCTGCAATTCGCGCCCGAGGGCAGTGAGATTCCCCGGACCGGCACGCCGCAGCCTTCCATCTTTACCGCCATTCAGGAACAGTTGGGCCTGAGGCTCGAACCGCGGAAGATTACAACGGACATCCTGGTCGTCGATAGCTGCGAACGTATTCCGACTGAGACTCAGTTCCCGCTCGGCTTTTCCGCTTTCTCGATAGTCACGACAGGCACGCTGACCTTCGCGGTTTCGAGCTTCAGCCCAAGCGTTTCCTGAAGCGCGGTGAAGATCGTGGGCCCTGGCTCGCTATTCTCCGGTGGCGGAAGAACCTTGCCGCCCGTCGCGCCGGTCCCGCCGTCGACTGCATCCGGCGTCCATGCCATCGAGAAATCGAACTTGCCCGCGATTTGCGTTCGGTCCTCGACCGGGCGGCCCATGATGTCTGAGAGGATCGACGCGAGATTGGCGACCGGCTGACTCGTCGCCGTCAGTGTCCGCTGGCCGGTGGCGCGGCTCCGGCCCATCATCATTCCCGGTTCTTCGTTACCGGGCGAGTGCAGCTTCGGGCCGCCTTTCGTCACGACCAGCGCATAGCCGGAGACTTCTTTCGAATCGTGACGCACCACCAGGCCGAAGCGATCCGTCAGCATCGCCTGCATCATCTTTGCGCGATCGGCATTGGAAGTACCGGCCGGAAAAGTCGCAACCACCTCATAGCGATCCGACTCCACCCACGACGGTCCACCCGAAACCTGATAATCGTGCAGATCCCAGCCGAATTGAACGAGATCCCGCAGGCTCTGATTCTTCGCATTCAGATGCCCCTGCGAGAGGTTAAATCCCCCGCCCCGCGCATCCGGCGCACTGGGTTTGATGGAAACCGCATCAAACGACTGCGCGGCGGCCAGACCGGCAAACGCGGAGAGAATCCCAACCAGCCAAAATCGTCTCATCAAACCATCAGACCGATTTCAGCGGCTTCCGTTAGCCGAGTGACCCGATACGTCCGCCCCGCGTCCCGCAGCGTACGTACCGGAATCCACCTTGCGGAACGCTTCAGAGACACAATCTGTCCCATCGTCCTTCCCCGCCTGCCCGCAAGTTCCTGGCGATGAGAACCAGATCATCGTCCAATTCGATCAGGGTTCTCATGCCTTCAGTTCAGGTTGTCGGAACTGGTCAGCAGAAATGCGCGCCCTGCGTCTGCACAACCACCGAATACAGGCTCTGGCTTGCAATCATGAACAGCCGATTGCGCTTCGTCCCGCCAAACGTCACATTCGCGCACTGCTCCGGCAACCGGATCATCCCGATCCGCTCGCCCGCCGAGGTCACGATCTGCACCCCAGGCTTCACGCCGCACCACAGATTGCCGTCCGTATCGCAGCGCAGCCCGTCGGCCCCAACCTTTTCGCCGGTACCCGGAACGTCGAGGTGGATGAACTCTTTCCCGTTCTTCAGCGTCTTGCCATCCAGGTCATAGACGCGAGTATTCAGCGGCGCGCCGGTATCGGCGATATAAACCTTCTTATAATCCGGGCTGAAACAAACGCCGTTCGGCTGATCGGCGTCGTCGGTCACCTTTTCCACCTGCGCGGTTTTCGGGTCCACACGATACACCGCCTGCTTCAGCTCGGAAGTCGCCTTGAACGCCTCGTAGTTCCCCTGAATCCCGTACGTCGGATCGGTGAACCAGATCGATCCATCCGGATGCACCACAACATCGTTCGGCGAATTCAGCTTCTTCCCCTGATAGTGGTCCGCGATCACCGTTTGCGTTCCGTTGTATTCGTAGCGCACCACGCGACGCCCCGCGTGCTCGCACGAAAGCTGGCGGCCTTCGTTATCGAACGTGTTCCCGTTGCTGTAATTCGAGGGATTGCGGAACACAGAGACGCGCCCGTCCTCCTCATGCCAGCGCAGCTGCACGTTGGCCGGGATGTCGCTCCACACCAGGTAGCGGCCTACGCCGTTCCACGATGGCCCTTCTCCCCAGGATGTCCCCGTAAAATTCCGGCGAATCGGCGAGTTGAAGATGATGTATTTCTGGAAACGCGGATCGAGCGCCACGAGGTCCGGATCGGGATACATGATGGGAACCGCGCCCGTCCAGTCGCGCGGCGTCGCGGTTGCACTCACCTGCTGCGCCATCAACGCCGGCGCGAGTGCCGCTCCTCCTAATGCTGCTGCCAGAAAATTCCGGCGGCTCTGATTGCTGCTGGTACCCTGTGTGGTTTTTGACATACCAGATATGTATATCGCATCTCAAACGGTCGCGCGCAACCACTTCGGCGTCCCATGCTAGCCTAACGAAAGGTCTCGCTATGTCAGCCCAGATTCTGGTGCAGGGCCGCCTCGTGGGGGTGGAAGATTTTCTCCTCGCGCCGCCGGCCGATCGCGACAATCGTGCGTTCGAAGCACGCCTCACCTGGCTCGCCCAGCTCGGTGAAACGCTGCCGCGCGCGCTCCTGACGCATCTGCAGTTGCCGTTGCTCCTGCTTGGCTCTTCGGGCGGCGGTCAGTTTCTGACCATCCTGCCCGATCAGGATCGCGCTACGCAGGCGGGCGAATTTCTCACGCGCGTCAACACGGTTCTGAGTCAGGCGACCGGCGGCAAGGTGCGCGTCGCGTGGAGCGCCACCGAAAATCTCGGCGACTGGACCATTGTTCGCAAACGCCTCGCCGAAGGTATGCGCGGCAATCTGCGTCCGAACGTCGCCACCGAAAACTTCTTCGATCCCTTCTCGACCGCCGACGCTTCGAGCGACGTCATCCCGCGCAATCTGCGCGACGCCGCCGCCATCGGGTTCAGCCTGGATTTCCCCGCGCTTATTGCGCCCGCGGGCCCCGAAAGCGATCCCGCCATTCCGCGCTGGGACCTGGCAGGTCACGCGTCCACCAACAGCATTTCGATGGCGCGTCACGCCGCACGCAACGGCGACGTTCCCGCTACGCCAAAGGAACTCGCGCTGCGTTCGAACGGCGCGAAGCTGTGGGGCATACTGCGCGGAGAAATCGACGATTTCACCACGCGCGTCCGACGCGCCGCCAGCGTCGAAGACCACGTCAGCCTTTCGATGACCTACCAGCAATTCCTGGCAGGCGAAATCGAACTGCTCTGCTCGCAGGGCGATTACTTCCGTCGCGTGACCGTGCTCGAAGCCGGCAATTCCGATTTCGCGCTCTTCGGCTCCTGGGACGCCCTTGCCGGATTCGCCCGCGAGCTCGAACGCGTCTTCGCCCGTTTCGCCGATGAAAACCTGAAAGACCTTCCCGGCGCCGAAGCCAAGACGATGACTATGGCGCTGACGCTCGCCGAGCCCGCCACGCCGCTTGCGCGCGTCTGGGAAGCGAGCGCCCGCGATCTGGCCGTTGCAAAATCGAGCGACAAGGATTGCTTCTACATCCTCGATCACGTTCTCGAGTGGAAGCAGTGGAAAGACGCCTCCGAGTTGAAAGACACGCTCGTTCAGCTCAACGAAGAGTTCCGTGGCGGCAGCCGTTTCCTCGCGCAGCTTCGCAACCTCTACCGCAAGGTGGAATCGACCGACCCTGACAACACGGGCGACGAGCGTCTGATGGCTCGCGCCGCGCGTTTCCAGCGCCGCTTCTCCGGCGTTGCCAACCGCCGCGAGCGAGAGTTCCACAAGCTGCGCGCCAACCTGATGAAGGAAATGACCGGCCGCCGTTCGCGCGGCAAATTAAGATTAAAACCAGAAGGCCTTGTTGCGCTCGAATGGGCGCGCCTTCTCGAAGACTAACGGAGCAAATTTATGGCAGACGAAGAGTCCACCAAACCATCCGTATCGGATCTCGCCGCGCAACTGGCGTCCCAGATGGCCAACAAGCCGCTGACGCCGTCCGCAGGTTCTGTGCCGCAGTCCGGGCAGCCCGAACGTGAGCAGCGTCCCCCGCGTGAAAATCGCCCGCCGCGTGAAGGCCGTCCACCACGCGAGGGCGGACGACCGGAAGGCAAACCGCAGGGCGGGCGTCCCGAAGGCAGACCGCAAGGCGATCGCGGCGGACGCCCCGAAGGCCGTCCCGGCGGCGATCGCGGTCCACGCCCCGGCGGTGGACGCGACTTCCGCGATTTCCAGGACATCGATCTCGACAAGCTGATCAACGACAGCCTGTATCTCGATAACCAGGCGCATGCCGTCGTCGTCCGCATCCGCGATATGGATTCGGGCACGCGCAGCACGCTCCGGCGTCTCTACAATTCCGTGCGCCGCGCCACCCGCGCGGCGGAGAACGAGCGCCAGCACGAATTCGTCATGCTGCGCGCGCGTCTGGCTTA
>DASYCD010000024.1:0-25386 GCA_036500405.1 Bryobacteraceae bacterium | reverse complement strand
CGGACGATGTAGCCATCGCCCTTCGTTTCGTCAAGCACGACCGCGCGATCGAGCTTCGGCCGCGGCGGCATTGTGCCCGATTGGTACTTTGCGAAAAGATTTGCGATTTCGGCGTGGCGCGCCTTCCAGTCCGCGGGGGTGCGTACGGGGCGGCCATCGAGGAACTTCAGCGGATCCGGCAGTTCGTTGTTGCGCGGCAGCGCGTCGAAATCCGGAGGCAATTCACCAGTCTTTTGCTGCCACGCATCGAAGCTGGGAACCTTCGGGATGATGGTTTCGAGCTTCTGGAGATACTGGCGGCGCTCCTCCTGAGTCATCGCCCGCAGACCGGGAAGTGCGGCAAGCGCAAGCAGGGCAGTCAGGACGAGACGACGGGACACGGGGGAGCCTCCGAAATTCGGATCGACTCTGAATGATATCAAGGCCTGACATGTTAGTTGGTTTTTGCTGCCCTTCGTGGGCAGATTGTCAATCTGCCGCCGATTGTGAATCGGCCTCCACGGTCATCGAATACCGGCCTGGCCGATTCACAATCGGCAGCAGGATGCCATCCGGATGCCATCCTGCCCCACATCCTAAGCGGCGCATCCCGACCCCCCATTTGTGGTTTACTAATTAGCATGTATAAGCTGCCTTTTCTGGTTCTCGCGGCCGTTCTGCCGCTGGCCGCCCAGGTCAAAATCACGCAGGGTCAGAATCAAATCACCGTCGATATCGACGGCAAGCCGTACAGCACTTTCTTCTACGGCGATGATGTTGCGAAACCCTACCTGACACCCCTGCGCGGGCCCTCCGGCGTGGTTGTGACGCGCGGCTTTCCCATGGAAAAGATCGACGGCGAGTCGACCGACCATCCGCACCAGCGCTCCGTCTGGTTCGCTCACTCGAAAGTGAACGGCATCGATTACTGGAACAACGAGTTCAGCTACAAGCAGCCGAACCTGGGCCACATCTTCGTGAAGAAGATCAACAAGATTCAGAGCGGTGCGAAAACGGGCGAGATCGATGAGACTTCCGAATGGAAGCAGCCGGATAACAAGGTGGTTCTGATCGAAGACCGTAAGATGACGTTTCACGCAGGCGGCCCCGATCGCGTGGTGGATTTTGATTTCACTTTGACCGCACAGGACACCGTTACTTTCCAGGACGAGAAGGATGGCGTCTTCGGCATCCGCCTGGCGTCTGAACTGGAAGAGCCAAACGCTCCCGGTACGAAGACGCAGCCCAGGGTTCCGACCCGCACCGGCGTGATGACCTGCGCCGACGGCAAGACGACCGAAGCAAACTGCTGGGGCACGCGCGCCAACTGGATGGATTTTTCGGGTACTGTGCACGGCGAAAAAGTCGGCCTCGCGATCTTCGACCATCCCGAGAATCCCCGCCATCCTACTTACTGGCATGCGCGCGGCTATGGTCTGTTTGCCGCTAACATTTTCGGGCGCAATGCGTTCACTAAGAAGGCGGAACCGGATGGCTCCATGACGCTGAAGCCCGGCGAGAAGATGCGGTTCCGTTACCGCGTCGTAATTCATCCCGGCAATCCGGCGGACGCGAAACTGGACGATCTGTACAAGGCTTACACAGCCGGAAAGTAGAACCCCATGCTGAAACGTATTTCGCTCGCCGCCATTCTGCTGGCCCTCGTGGCCAGTGCGCAGACGCTGCCTACGGGTGTGACGAAGGGCCCGTCGATGGCGGGGATCACGGAATACAGTTTCCCCAACGGTCTCCGTGTGCTTCTGCTGCCGGATTCTTCGAGCACGAAAGTCTCGGTCAATATGGTGTACCTCGTCGGTTCTCGCCATGAAGGTTATGGCGAAACCGGCATGGCGCATTTGCTGGAGCACATGAACTTCATCCTGTCGAAGGATGGCCGCAGCATCAAAAAGGAACTGACCGATCACGGCGCCGATTGGAATGGCACCACAGATGTCGATCGCACCAATTACTTCGAAACCGTCAGCGCATCGGATGACAACCTGAAGTGGGCGCTGAGCCTCGAAGCCACTCGCATGGTGAATATGCGGATCGAGAAACAACTGCTCGATACCGAGATGACCGTGGTGCGCAACGAATTCGAGAGCGGCGAGAACAATCCGGCGCGCGTTCTCGATGAGCGCGTTTCTTCCACCGCGTATCTGTGGCACAACTACGGCAAGTCGACGATCGGTTCGCGCGCGGATATCGAGCGGGTGCCGATCGACCGGCTGGAAGCGTTCTACAAAAAGTACTACCAGCCGGACAATGCGGTGCTGATTGTCGGCGGGCAAATCGACCCGGCGAAGACCCTGCAAATGGTGATGGCGTCTGTCGGGGCGATTCCGCGTCCGGAGCGCAAACTCGATCAGACGTATACCGTGGAGCCGCCGCAGGATGGCGAGCGCACGGTGGAACTGCGGCGTGTGGGTAACGGGAAGAACATCATCATGGCCTATCACGGGCCATCCATGGCGAATCCCGATGCCGGAATTCTCGAAGTTGCGTCCGGCATCATGGACGGACCGAACGGCACTGGCCGGCTCTACAAGGCGCTGGTGGATAACAAGAAGGCGATGTCGGCGACGATGTCGGCTTCCGAGCCGCACGATCCGGGCCTGATCCAATTCAGCGCCCGTCTCAGCAATGATCAGGATCTTGACGATGTGAAGAAGACGATGCTTCAGACGATCTCGGGTCTGGTCACCGAGCCGCCGACCAAAGAGGAAGTGGACCGCGCGAAGGAACGCATTGTCCAGCGTATGGATCGCGAATTTTCGAACACGCAGGCGATGGCGGTCGGCGTTCTGACCGAAGTGGTAGCGGATGGCGATTGGCGCCTGCTGTTCACCAATTACGAGGAGATCAAGTCCGCGACGCCGGCAGACATCGTGCGCGTGGCGAAATTATATCTGAAGGATTCGAATCGTACCGTTGGCGTATTCATTCCGGTCGATAAGACGCCGGAACGCACGGTGGTGCCTGATGTGCCCTCAATGGAGAAGCTCCTCACTGACTACAAGCCGAACGTGACCGTGCAGGAAGGTGAGGTGCTCGACCCCACGCCTGCGGCGGTGGAGAAGCGCGTCATTCGTACGCAGCTTCCGGGCAGTATCCGTTTAGCGCTTCTGCCCAAGGCGACGCGCGGCAATCTGGTGGACCTCAGCATGACGCTGCGCTTTGGCGATGAAAAATCACTGGCAGGAAAGTACGCAGCCGCCGAGTTAGCTGGCGCGCTGCTAATGCGAGGCACCAGCACGATGAATCGCCAGCAGATTGCCGACGCGATGCAGAAGCTGAACGCGACGATCGGCGTTGGACGCGGCGGGGGCAGGGGAGCCGGTGGCGCGCTGGCAGCGGTCTCCGGCTCGATTCGCACGACGTCGGAAAATCTGATTCCGGCGATGCAACTGATGGCGCAGATCCTGAAGGACCCTGCATTCCCCGAAGCGGATTTCGATCAACTTCGGCAGCAGATGATCACGGCGATTGAGCGCGGTCGCACCGAGCCGAATGTTCTGGCGAGCCAGGCGCTCCAGGCAAACATCAGTCCGTTTCCACGTGCCGATGTGAGGCATCCGCGCAGCATCGACGAGCAGATCGAAGACTTGAAAAAGGTCACGCTCGATGACGTGAAGGCGTTCTACAAGGAGTTTTACGGAGCGTCGAACGGCTACCTGGTTGCGGTGGGCGCGATGAAGACGGATGAAGTCCAGAAGGCCGCCGCCGATCTTTTCGGAAAATGGAAGAGCCCAAGCTCCTACACGCGAATCAATTCGAAGTATCTTCCTGTGACTCCGGCCGATCAGAAGATCGAGACGCCGGACAAGGAGAACGCATACTTCTATGCGGCCTGGCGGCTGCAGATGCACGACACCGATCCGGACTATGCGGCCATGGTGCTCGCGAATTACATGATGGGCGGGGACATTACGTCCCGCTGGCCGGATCGCATTCGTAATAAGGAAGGGCTGAGTTACGGTGCGAATAGCTCGTACACAGCTCCGTTCGATGGCGATGCGGCGATCCTGTCGGTCGGCGTCATCAGCAATCCGAAGAATTCGCCGAAGGTGGAAGCGAGCTTCCGTGACGAATTGAAGAAGACGCTGGCGGATGGCTTCACCGAGCAGGAGCTCAACGTGGCGAAGAAGGCGTTTCGCGACGCGCGGGTTCTTGCGCGGTCCGGCGACACGAATATCCTCGGCCTGATCCAGGTACGCGAGGATCAGGACCGCACGCTCGATTGGGATATTCAGATGGATTCCAAACTGGCGGCCCTCACGCTCGATCAGGTGAACGCGGCATTCCGGAAGCACATCACGAATACGGTGTCCATCATACAGGCCGGGGATTTCAAGAAGGCTGAAGTCTACCAGTAAATGTAAGAACCGCGATGAGATCCGATATCGCTACTCGTTTCGCCGCCGCCTTGCTGATGCTGGCATCCGCCTCCTGCATGGCGGCCGTTCCGCCCGCGGATCCCGTCACCGGAACCTCGGCGCAGTTCTTTGGAGCCGAGAAGGTCTACGACATCCACCTCACCATGACGGCGGATGAGTACCGGAAACTGGAGCCCTCCGGTCCATCGATGGCGCGTCCGGGCGTTTCGGGCGACGACCGCTATCCCACCTCGACCGCCATTCTGGAATTCGAGGGCAAGCGCTGGGGCCAGATCAACCTGCGCTACAAAGGCAATTCCAGCTACCGCTCCGGAGGCTCTCTGAAGCGCCCGATCAAGCTGGAATTCGACGACCGGACGTTTTTCGGAATGTCGAAGGTCAACCTGAACAACAACGCGATGGACCAGAGCCAGATGCGCGAAGCGCTCGGCTACGATATTTTCCGCCACGAAGGCGTCCCCGCGGCGCGCACGGCGTTCGCGAAAGTCTGGCTTACGGTGAGGGGAACGTATCAGAATCAGTACGCAGGCCTCTACACGGTGGTGGAGCAGATCGATCAGACGTTTTTTAAAGACCGCTTCGGGAAGAAGGTCGGCGTGGTTCTGAAGCCGGAAAGTCTCAAGGGCATGCCCTATTTCGGCGAAGAATGGGCGCCATACGTTGTGCCCTATGGCGCGAAATCCGCGGGGAAAATCGATCCCGCCGCCGCGAAGCGCTTCATCGAATTCACGAAGTTTGTGAAAGAGGCTTCGGATGAGCAGTTCGCGCAACAGGTTTCAGACTACGTGGATGTCGATGAGTTCCTGCACTTCCTCGCCGTGGAAGTCATGACCGTGAATCTGGACAGCCCACTCGGCTTCAACCATAACTACTACGTCACGATCAATCCCAAAACCAACAAAGTAGTCTGGGTGCCCTGGGATCTCAATCTCGCGTTTGGCGGGTTCGGCGGTGGGCGCGGTCGTGGCTCCGGCAATCCGCCGGAGGATCTCAGCATCAACAAACCTTCGCAGGCAGGCCAGTTTCCGCTCGCCGACAGAATTCTCGCCGTGCCAGCGTTGTTGAAGCAGTACGACGAGGTTGTCCGGAATATGATTGCCAAAGACTTCACAGTGGAGCGGTTGTCAGCAGAGATGAAGTTGATGGATGACGCAATCAACGCCGCGCTGAGGGACGATCGCTCAGTCTCGGCGGAGCAGTTCGAACGAAACATGAGCGCCGACCCATCGACTATCGCAGTGAGCGATTCGGCGCAAAACGATTTCGGCGGTTTCCGTGGCTTCGGCCGCGGCATGGGCGGGCCGCCGCTGCGCCAGTTCATCGCGCTGCGTGTCGAGTCAGCCCAGGAACAATTGGACGGCAAGCGCGAAGGCTTTACTGCCTCGGGCCGAGGTCCGGGCGGCAGGCGAGCCGCAGTGGCGCCCGGAATGCCGTTCTAATTCCCCGATTGCTTCTTCAACTCCGCCCGAAACGCCTGCTCGCGCTCCGCGACGTACGCCTTGTATCCCGCGGGATCGATAAACGGATTCGCGCCACCGGCCTGCAGCTTCGGATACTTCACCAGCAGCCCGTAATAATCGCCATGCGCGCCGAGGAAGATATCGCAAGGCAGTGACTTCAGCACGCGAAACGTCGTCTCGTAATCCTTCGCGACATCCGGATAACGCGTGTTGTTCACCAGCTTGTATCCCGCATTCACGTTCGGACTGCCAATAATCACCACGTTGTAAGTCTTCCCTTTGTCCGTCGTCTGGAACGTCCACGTGGTGCAGCCTTTTGTGTGTCCCGGCGTCTTGTGCGCGGTGAGCGTCACGTTACCAAGCTTGACCGTTTCGCCGTCATGCAACACGCGATCCACCTTCGTCGGCGGATATAACGTGTTCGGCTGATTCCCGTACTGGAAATCTTCCTTGCCGCCGCTCTCCACCACCGGCACATCCGCGTCCATCACCATGTACTGGGCCCCGGTCTCCTTCTTCAGCGCCGCGCTGCCGGCATCATGATCCCAGTGCGAATGGCTGATCAGCAGAATCTTCGTATCGCTGAACTTGAATCCCAGCTTCTCCACGCTCGCCTTGATCAGCGGCACTGAACTTTCGAGACTGCTGTTGATGATGATGTTCCCCTGCGGCGTCGTAATCAGATACGAAGCCAGCCCCTTGCTGCCGACATAGTAGAGATTGTCCGCAATCTTATGCGCCGGAAATGGCTCCGTCCAATCCGGGCTCTGCGCCCACAATCCGCCGGCGAATGCCAGCAGTAAAAATGCGATTCCCTTCATCTTCATATCAACCCCTCTCCAGCACACTATTTTTGCGGCCGAACATTCCGTAAATCACCAGCCCCACCGCCAGCCAGATCACAAACCGCAGCCAGGTCAGCAGCGGCAGCGCCAGCATCAGCACCAGACAAAAAATAATCGAAATCACCGGCATCACCGGACACCACGGTACGCGGAACGAACGCGGGCGATCCGGTTGCGTCCTCCGCAGCACCAGAACCCCGGCCGATACTACGATAAACGCGAACAGCGTTCCGATGTTCGCGAGATCCGCGAATGTATCGATATCCCAGATCCCCGCCGGAATTCCCACCACCAGTCCCGCGATCCATGTGCTCACATGCGGCGTCTCGAACTTGGGATGCACCTTCGAGAACAGCTTCGGCAGCAGCCCGTCGCGCGACATCGCGAACCAGATGCGCGCCTGCCCGTACTGAAAAACCAGGAGCGAAGATACCATCCCGACCAGCGCCCCGACCGTCACCCACCCGCGAATCCGGTTCATCCCGAGATGCTTCAGCGCATCGGCCACCGGCGCGTCCGTGTTCAGCGTGGACCAGTGCGCGATTCCTGTCAGCACCAGCGCCACGGAGATGTACAACACCGCGCAGACCACAAGCGTCGCGATGATCCCGATCGGCATATCGCGCTGCGGATTACGGCATTCCTCGGCGGCGGTCGATACCGAATCGAACCCAATATAAGTGAAAAAGACAATCGCCGCGCCCGTCAGCATGCCGGAAAATCCGTTCGGCAGAAACGGATGCCAATTCGCCGTGTTGACCGCATGCGCCGCGCCCACCACGAAAATGAAGATCGCCGCGATTTTGATGGCGACCATCACATTATTTGCGCTCGCGCTCTCACGGATACCACGCACCAGCAGCCAGGTCAGCACCAGCAGCACTACGAGCGCCATCACATTGAAATAGCTCCCGCTCGGAACCCCGCCCGGCCCAATCGGCGATCTCGCAATCGCCGCTGGCAGATGAACATGCAAAACGTTATCGAGAAAATCGTTGAAGTAATTCGAGAATCCGACCGCCACCGCCATATTGGAAACGGCGTATTCGAGAATCAGGTCCCACCCGATGATCCACGCGAAAATCTCGCCCAGCGTCGCGTACGCATACGTGTACGCGCTCCCCGCGATGGGAATCATCGAGGCGAGCTCCGCGTAACACAGCGCCGCGAAACCGCACACGAGCGCCGTCACCAGAAATGACAGGGAAATGCCAGGACCCGCGCCCAGCCGCCCGATGGTGGAAACGGCGTTGCCGCCATTCAGCATCAGGTCGAGAATTGGCGCGTTGAGTACGGACTTGAATTGCAGTTGCTGCCCGGCCGCCGCCGTGCCAGTCAGAATAAAAATGCCGGAGCCGATGACGGCCCCGACGCCCAGCCCAATCAGGCTCCACGGACCCAGCGTCTTGCGCAATCGCCGCTCCGGAGATTCCGAAGCGGCGATCAGCGCATCGATTCCGCGGGTGCGCAGCAGCCTGTTCAAGAGCAGCTACCGCTTACGAACCTGCTGGCCCTTACTCAGCTGCTTGACCTTTTTCTTCAGGGAGCCGCGCGCCACGGTGGAGGGCCGTTTCGCCTTGGGAGCCGCCTTCTTGCGGGCCGCGCGCTTCAGCTTCTTACGTTCTTCGGTCGATTCAATCTTCTTGGTATTCATCGTCTCTTTTATCGTCAGACCTTTGTCAGGCCCGCATACTTCTCCACTAGTTTCTTTAATCCGCCGCGGTCGAAAGCGACAACTATCTTCGCATCCGCGCCATCGCCTTCCCGGCGGACGATGGTCCCTCTCCCATATTTGGGGTGCTCTACTACTGTACCTGTTGACGCGGGGCGTTTGGGAGCCGGGGGCGCCACGGGCATGGCCGCACGGGGTTTCGGGGGCGGAACAGTCTGGGCTCGCCGCTGGATCGAGGGTTCCTCCCACGGCGGCCTGCTCGCATCTTCTGTCTGCGAAAACAGTCCGCCCTGCCGGCTTTCCGGCCGCGGCGCCGGCGTAGGAGGCGCCGGAGCAGGCGGTTTCAGTTTGGGCGGCGGAGGCGGTACATTCGCCGAGGGCCCGCCGAATCCGCGCACCGGCACATTCACGCCGCGCTGGCGGAAAAACTCCGAAACGTTCTCGATCGAGTTGTACGTCTTGCCCGTGTAGAGATTACGCCGCGATTCCTGCCGAACCGCCGAGCGCTCGGCCATCAAATCCACGTTCGACGACGAATCGATCACGTCGTCGTCATCGTCCGGCACCCCCAACTGGATGACAAGCTGCGAGGGAATCTCTTTCAGGAACCGAGACGGTAAACTGCGCTGCTGCTCGCCGCCTCCGAACTTCCGCCGATACCGCGCCCAACTGACGATCAGCCGCTTCTCCGCGCGCGTCATCCCCACATAGCAAAGCCGCCGCTCCTCTTCCATCGCCGCTTCGCTCAGCAGAGAACGGCTATGGGGAAACAGCCCTTCTTCCATGCCAGCCAGAAACACCACGGGGAACTCCAAACCCTTGGCATTGTGCAGCGTCATCAGAGTGATCTGCGACTGTTCGTCGATCGCATCCGTCTGCGCCACCAGCGCCGCATGATCCAGAAAGTCTTCCACTGACTCGCCGCGCTCCACCGCTTCGCGCGCGGCATTCTTCAATTCGTTGAGGTTTTCGAGCCGCGCTTGCGCTTCCGGCGTATTGTCCTGCTCCAGCATCGCCCGATAACCCGTGCGGTCTTCGATAAAATTCAGCGTTTCGTGCAGCGGAAGCGTCCGCACCGCCTTGGCCAGATCTTCCACCTGCAGCCGGAACGCGTTTACCGCCGAATGCGCGCGCGTGCCGAGCTGTTTGTCATCGAACAGCGCCATCAGCGCGTCCCACAGACTCAGGCCATTCTTCGCCGCGTATTCTTCCGCCTGATCGGTGGTCGATTTGCCGATACCCCGCGCCGGCGTGTTGATGATGCGTGCCAGCGCCACCGAATCCGTGTGGATCTGCGCGAACTTCAGGTACGCCAGAATGTCCTTCACTTCCGCGCGCTGGTAGTAGCTGATGCCGCCGACCACGTTGTACTTCAGACCGTAGCGGCGCATCGCTTCTTCAATCTGCCGCGACTGCGAATTCGTTCGGTAGAGCGCCGCGATGCGCCGGTCCGGATACTGCCGCAGAATCTTCTTGATCGTGTCCGCGATGAACAGCGCTTCGTTCTCGGCGTCCTGCGCCGGGTAAATCGTGATCTGGTCGCCCTCATCGGCTTCCGTCCAGAGCCACTTGCCTTTGCGCTCCTGGTTGTTCGAAATCACGACGCTCGCGGCTTCCAGAATGTTCTTCGTCGAGCGATAGTTCTGTTCAAGCCGGATGGTCTTCGCGCGCGGAAAATCCTTCTCGAAATCCAGAATGTTGTGGATGTCGGCCCCGCGCCAGCTATAGATCGACTGGTCCTCGTCGCCCACCACGCAGATGTTGTCGTGCCGCCGTGTCAGCAGGCGCATCAGATCGTACTGGCTGCGGTTGGTGTCCTGATATTCGTCAATCATCAGGTAGCTGATACGCCGGTTCCACGCATCGCGCGTGGCTTCGTCATGCGCCAGCAGCCGCACGGTTTCGAGCAGCAGATCGTCGAAATCGAGCGCGTTCGCCTGCCGCAGAGCCCTCTCATACTCCTCGTAGACCGCCGCGATGCGCGTAATTCGCGGATCGGTCGCCCGCCCGTAGAGATCCTGCGGCGATTCCTTCTGGTTTTTCGACTGGCCGATCTGCGAAAGCGCCGTCCGATGGGGGATCTGCTTGTCGTCCAGCCCCATCCGCTTGTACGCGGCTTTGATAATCGAAAGCTGATCGTCGTCGTCGTAAATCGAAAACGTGCGCGTGAAGCCCGGACGAATCTGCGCCAGCGCATCGCCATCGCGCCGCAGCAGCCGCACGCAGAACGAATGGAACGTCGCGATCAGCGGCTTCGAACTCAGTTCCACGCTTTCGAGGTGTGACAGCACGCGCTCCCGCATCTCGCCCGCGGCTTTGTTGGTGAACGTCACCGCCATCACGGCGAACGGCGGCACCTGCTTCGCGGTAATCAGATGCGCGATGCGATGCGTGATGACGCGCGTCTTCCCGCTGCCCGCGCCCGCAAGGATGAGGACGGGGCCTTCGGTAGTTTCAACCGCATCACGCTGAGGAGGATTCAGGCCGGAAAGAAAATCCACGTAACTACCATTTTCGCAGGTGGCCTCCCACTACACTGAATCATGGCGTGGACCAAACTCGCGGCCGCGAGGGAACTCCCCGAAGATACCGTCATTGAAGTCGAACACGGCGGCCGCCTCTACGCAGTCTGCAATGCTGGCGGCGAATTCCGCACGATATCCGGCGTCTGCCCGCACAACGGCGGACCGCTGGGGCAGGGAACCGTGTTGAGCGGAATGGTGGTTTGCCCGTGGCACATGTGGGAATTCGATTCCGCTACCGGCGCCTGCCTGGTCGACGACCGCAGAAGCATCCCGGTCTACAACACGAAAGTCGAAAGCGGCCACGTGCTCGCGGATCTTCCTGAAACAAATCCAGCTGAAAATGCCTGAGCTTCCTGAAGTCGAAACCGTAGTCCGCACTCTGCGCCCCGCCATCGTCGGACGAAAAATCCTGAACGCAGAAATCCCCGGCAAACGCATCCTGATCGGCTCACGCCGCACCGCGGAGAGCGCTCTCGCCGGAAGAAAAATTCTCGGCGTCGAACGCCACGGCAAGTTCATCGCAATCCGCCTCGATCGCGGCTGGCTCGTCGTCCACCTAGGCATGACCGGACGCCTGCTCGTCAACGGCGACCTCTCCAAATGGACCCACGCCATCTTCACGCTCGATCGCGGCATGCTGGTTTACGAAGATCCGCGCCAGTTCGGACGCGTCGAATACAGCGTTGACCTGCCCGAGCGCGTTCAGGCCCTCGGCCCCGAGCCGCTCGAAGTCCCGCTCGATGAATTTCGCCGCCGCCTGAAGCAGCGCAAATCACCAATCAAAGCCGTTCTGTTGAATCAGGCAGTGGTCCGCGGCGTCGGCAATATCTATGCGGATGAATTGCTCTTCCGCGCCGGCGTGAATCCAAAACGCATCGCCGCCACCCTTCGCCCCGACCGCGTCGAGCGTATCTGGAATTCCATGCGCGAAGTGCTGGAAGAAGCCATCGCCAGCCGCGGATCTTCCATTCATAGTTATGTGGATGCCGAAGGCCGCCAGGGAGGTTTCCAGGCCGACCACCGCGTCTATCAAAAAACGGGCGAGCCCTGTGTGAACTGCGGCTCGCCCGTGAAACGCATTCTTCTGGCGCAGCGGAGCACTCACTACTGCCCGCGCTGCCAGAAGTGATTAACCCTTGCCTTCGATTTGAAGCTCGTTATCCACGCTGAAGATTCCGGAAACGCCCTTCGCGCGCATTTCCGCGATCTGCTTATCCATCTGATTCGCCACCATGCCTTCCAGACGCACATGGCCGTTCTTCACGATGATGTGAATCGACGGAGCAGCCTGGTACGCATAGCGCGCCGAAAGAGCGGAATCGCCATAGATCGCGCGATACACCGCAATACGCGCTCTGTCGTCGTTGGGCGAGAGCGGAAGAACTTCGATGTTGTTCACCACATTCGTCACCCCGGGAACCTTTTTCACCGTGCTCGCAGCATCGTCTTTCAGCGTCGGGCGCGTGACCTGGCCATTCAGTGTCACCGTTCCGCCATTGACCTGAAATCCAAGGTCATCGAAAACGCCATAATAAGGCAGCATCAGCAACCGGTGACGGGTCTCGCGAATCACATCGGTGTCAGCGTTGCCTGCCACGTACGGGTCGTAGTGGGAAGACGCATGAGCGTCCTTGTCTTTTTTATTCTTGTCCTGGGCGGGAGAGTTCGGGGTAAACGCAAGCAGGGCCACCATCGC
Source organism: Bryobacteraceae bacterium (assembly GCA_036500405.1). Lineage (GTDB taxonomy): Bacteria > Acidobacteriota > Terriglobia > Bryobacterales > Bryobacteraceae > BOG-234. The sequence continues at coordinate 12,812 of DASYCD010000024.1, read as the reverse complement.
CGCCGCCGCGGGAAAATAGGAACGAATTCGCATTGGTATAGCCTCCGACTCATAAAAAAGCAATCCGTGTGCCAATGTACCCGCCACGAAACCCAGGAAAAATGCTCAATTCGGCGCTAAACTAAGAGGACGCAATGCCCAGTGTTTCCAAAACCGCATCCAACGAAACGCGCGGCGCCGCCGGTATGCGCCTCACCCGTCAGCGCCAGATCCTGCTGGATCTGATCGATAAGACCGGCGAGCACCTCGACGCGGAACGGCTTTACCGGATGGCGCGGGAAAAGGATCCCAAGCTCAATCGCGTCACTGTCTATCGGACTCTCAAGCTGTTGAAAGAGGGCGGTCTGGTGGATGAGCTCGACCTGATGCATCAGGCCGGCGAACAGCACTATTACGAGACGCGGCGCAAACAGGAACACGCGCACGTCATTTGTCTGACCTGCGGAAAAGTCGAAGAGTTTTTCGGGGAGCCGCTGCAGCGCCTGCGCCGCCAGATCGAAAGCCACTTCGGCTTTCAGATCGTCCTGGCGCGGACGGAAGTCGGCGGTTACTGCTCACACTGCCAGGCAATGCGCGCCCAGGAAATGGAAGAGGCGGCCGCTGCCACCACTCCCACCCCCCGCAAACGCGCGAAACGCGCCAGTTAAAAGTCCTATCGATGAGCCGCGCGGCAGGAAAGTCCCGCCGCCAGCCCAATCGCCGCCGCCACTCCCAGACTCAACATCGGATTGCGCCGTATCGCCCCGCGAAATCCGGTGATCGCCCGCGTGCGCAGGCATGGATTTCTCACCATCGCCGCCGTCGAATCCAGCTTCCGCCCCGCTCCGCCTGTCAACCCCGTGATAGCGTCGGCGCTTTGGCTGCCGGCGCTTCGAATGGTGTCAGCCGCGTTTTCGAGCGAATGCGCCGCGCGGTCGCGGATCTCTTCCGCCTTCTCGCTGATCGCCTTCAGGTTCGATGCCACCGTATTCATAATCTGCTCCTTTTAGTGGGCCTGTGGACTCGGTCGGTAAGTGGGGCGGTCCGTCACGCTGAAATCGGCCGAAGCTTCGTTCGCCGACGCGATGTCATCCGCGCCCGTGTTCTTCAGCATCGCCTCGGCGCGTTTCACCCACTCCGGGCTGTCGCAATGGACCGACAACAAAATGCCGCCCTCTTTGATGCGGCCTTCATAACGCTTCGCTTCGTATTCCGGCATTCCAAGGCCCACTAAACTCCCCACCAGGCCGCCGACGGTGCCGCCCACGCCCACTCCGGCGAGAATAGCCAGAATTGGACCTGCCGCAATGAACGGCCCGAGACCTGGAATCGCCAGCACGCCGATACCGGCCAGCCAGCCGAGAGCTCCGCCAACCACGGCGCCGGAACCGCCACCCGCCACGGCGCCTTCCGGAGCTTTAGTCTCCTTGTTGATCGCGAAATCTTTCGTTCCCTGGTTATGGGGATAAAGCACGGAGATATCCGTACTGCGGAATCCGCTGTGCTTCAGGGTTTCAATTGCTTCTTCGATGGCTGTGCGGTCTTTGTAGAGACCGTAGACAGATGTGTTGGGCATAATTGCGGCTCCTCCACCCTGTGGATTACACGTAAGCGCCCAACGTGAACGGAAGCACGCTTTGGCGCGTTACAGATGCTCGGCGAGCGACGCGAAAGGATTTACATTGACCGGATCGGGAACCACCGCTACCGCAGGCTGTTGTTTCTTCAGCCGCGCCAGCATCACGCGCGCAAAGAAATCTGTGCCGGAGGCTTTCGCTGCGATTTCTTCCCAAACAGGTAATGCCGCGTCGCGCTTTCCATCCAGAATCAACGCATAGCCGAGCGCGGTCTGCCGGAGTGCAACCAATTGCGGCGCGCTCAGGTCTTTTTCCGCGCGCGCTGCCCATTCCGCAGCCGAAGCCGAAGGCAGCGCGGCAAACCGCACGATCAGGCCGGAGGGCGTGATGCCCGAATTCCCGCCAGCTGCTACGTCCTTCGCAGCCGCGGCGCGATCCCCTTCCATCAGATCCCATAGCGCGATCTGCGCCGCCGCAGCCGCGCGCACCGGCGGCGCATCCTTCTGGAGCGCCACATTCGCCGTACTTCGCGCTTCCTTCGCCCGGCCGGTACGATACTGCCAGTCCGAGACGAATAGTGGTACCGAAGGATCTTTGGCGCGCGTGCGCAATTCCTGAAAACCGGAGAACGATGCGTCCGCGCCCGCTTTGTCACCGGCGCGGAATTTCGCCCACGCCGCCTTGTACAGTTCACCGCCATTCAGAAAGGAAGGCGATTTCACGTTGGCCGCTGTGTAGCTCTTCGCCGCTTCGGCATACTTCCCAAACCAGAAATGGATATCGCCTTCGGAATCGAGCGGATTCGGTTCCGCCGGACGTACTTGCGCGTATTCGTGAATCGCCGCGAGCGCTCCCTGATAGTCGCCGCTCCAGCACAGCGCGTAGCCAAGCTGATTCCAGGCATCGGCATCCTGCGGCGCGCTTGTGGTGATTCGCTTCCACGCGGCCACCGCTCCCCGGAAATCTCCGGCGTTTGTTTCCGCGATGGCCAGCGAACGCGCCAGTTCGATGTCGTCCGGTTCGAGCTCCGATACTTTGCGCATCGCCGCGAGACTCGCCGCGCGATCTCCGCTTGCGGTCGCGCTTTCGAAATCGATCCAGGCGAGATCCACGGGCGCCAGCTTCTGCGCGTGCGCCCGCCGCGCCATATCTTCCCCACGCGCGCGGTCACCGCCCGCGATTGCGGTGCGGACCAACGCAATCCACGCGCGCCCATACCCAGGATCGAGGCGCACGGCCTGTTCCAGCAGCGCAGGCGCTTCCTGAATCGGTTTTTCGAGCGCGGTGCAATAAAGCCGGAATGCCTCGGCGCTCGTTGTGGCAGGCTCAGCGGCCTTCGCCGAAAATTCATGCGCCACCCGATTCAGCGCTTCGAAAGGCGCGCCCGCTGTCACCGAAACAGTTCGAAGCGTCTTGTGGGTCGCGAGATCTTCTTCCGAGGCAGTCACCCGTACGCCCCCCGGCGCGCGTTCCACGTAGCCAGTGATCAGACGGTTCGCGCCGGATCCAACAGCGCTCGCGCGGTTCGTCGACGATCCCGGCGCAGCCGTGATCCGCGGCCCCAGCGATTGCCCCAGACGCGCCAGCGCATCCGGATTCAGTACACTGCCGTCCATCGCATGCTCCAGCGAGCGCGAGAGGAATTCGCTGCTGCCCTTACCCGTCCAATCGAGAGAGGGATCGCCCGAAAGATTTTCGAAACCGAGAAACGCGTAATGGGGAGGCACGGCTGGCGCGTGCGAACTGCCGCAACCCGCCGCCAGCGCCATGAGGGAAATAGCTGAAAAAACGCGGAGCTTACAGTACACGCGGCTCCAGCGCCAGTAAGTCAATGAACTCCGGTTTCTCCAGCAGACCGGAGAATTCCGGTGTTTTCCGGACCTTGTCTTTGTCTTTGAAGCCTTCTTCCAGGGAGTGCCGCAGATACTGCAGAGCGAGATCGTTCTTTCCGAGCTTTGCGTAAATGCGCGCCAATTCGTAATGATAACGGGCGCGATCCTCCACGGTCCGGTCCTGCATTTCCGTGCCGGTGTAGCCGCGGTGCTCGAAGATCTCGGGATCGAGCTCGATCGCCTTGTCATACGCGACCATCATCCGGTCGAATTTGCTTTGTGAATAATAGGCGGTACCGAGATTGCTCCAGAACGAAGCTTTGGTGGGATCGAGCTGGATCGCCTTCCTGTACCGCTTGACCGCCGTGCCGTACCGTTTCTGTGCATAGTAAACGGTGCCCACGTTATTCACCGGCTCCGCGTACGTCTTATCCAGTTTCATCGCGCGCTCGTAGCTTTTGCGCGCCAGATCCAGTTCGCCGAGATTGTGCCAGGCGATGCCGATCTTATTGAGCATCGCCGCCGTATTCCCGGCTTTCTTATATTCCGCGATAGCCTCGCGAAACATTTTGCGGACCATATATAGATCGCCCATCTCTTCTGGGGTGATCGTGGGTCTGGCGGGTGGGGGAGGGACGGACGCCGTGGTGAGCGACGCGTTTGTAGCTTGCGGGACCTGCGCCTGTGCGGCAAAGGTCAATACAGACGCCGCTGCCAGAAGTGGAGCGGCAGTCCGGAAAAAGGACATGACCGGGGAATTCACGTTCGCGCTCCTTTAGACTCTATTGGATCATATCCAAACCGGAGCGGGAACGTGTTGTGACGGCGGCGCTTCGGACCGAAGCCCTGCCCCACATGAAGCCATTAATCCGGCAGCGCGAAGGAAATCACAGTGCCGCCGTTGATGACGGCGATGTGTTCTTTGCCGTCGAACATATAGGCCATCGGAGAGGCTTTCCAGTTCTGGTTGCCGAAGAACGTCCAGAGTACTTTTCCGTTTGTCGCGTCGGCGACGGCGAATTCGCCGCTCTCTTCACCGAAGAACACAAGTCCGGTTACTGTGGAGAGCGTGCCGCCCCATCCATTCGTCGTACCCGGCGTTTCCGGCAATTCCCACTTCACTGTTCCGGTGTTGATGTCCATCGCGCGAAGAATGTGCTCGGTTGATCCGGGCACCGCGCGCTGCACTCCGCCCAGATAATTACGGCCGGGAGTCCACTCAGTGGAAGCTTTCGTGTAGATGCTGCACTTCTCGAACGTCTGGAAATAGAACAGTCCCGTCGCCGGAATAAAAGAAGGCGAATAGAAATTCGTCGCGCCATCCTGCGAAGGACACACGCGCGTACCCTCCGGCGTCGGCGCCTGATTCGGCTTCAGGATCGGACGTCCATCCGCGCCGATGCCGCTCGCCCAGGTGAGTTCTTTGATGAATTGTTTCGCGAGCAGAAGCTTGCCGTCCGTCCGGTCGAAGACGTAGAAGAATCCGTTGCGATCCGCATGCAGCAGGAGCTTGCGAGGTTGCCCCTGGAAGGTCGTATCCACCAGCACCGGGATCTCCGTCGCATCCCAATCGTAGAGATCGTGAGGCGTGAACTGGTAATACCATTTCAGCTTGCCGGTCTTCGGGTCGAGCGCCAGAATGCAATCCGTATAGAGGTTGTCGCCACCGCGGTCATCGCCGTTATATTCCTTCGCCGGATTTCCCGTCGGCCAGTAGAGCGTATCGAGTTCCGGATCGTAGACGCCGGTGATCCAGGTCGGACCCCCGCCATGCTCGGAATCTTTGCCAGTCCAGGTTTCGGAGCCGGGATCGCCGGCTTTCGGCACGGTCCAGAATCGCCACACTTCCTTGCCGGTCGATTGATCGAACGCCGCGAGAAATCCGCGCGTGCCCGCTTCGCCGCCGGTCACGCCACTGTAGACCAGATTCCCCACCGCGAGCGGAGCGCCCGTGGCGCCATAGTTCTGGTGCCAGTCCGCCATCTCGGTATCCCATTCGAGCTCGCCAGTGAAACGGTTCAGCGCGACGAGATGCGCTATATCCAGAACCATAAACACGCGATCTCCCGCCACCGCAACTCCGCGATTGGAGCTGCCGCCCATCACGCCGGGCTGCTGTGGGCGCGACCAGCGCCACAGCTCACGGCCCGAACCGGCATCGAGCGCAATGCACGTATTCACGGTGGTCACGTACATGATGCCGCCCACCACTTGCGGGGTATCCTGCAGACCTTGCGCGTTGCGAATCGTATAGATCCAGCGAGGCCCCAGATTCTTCACGTTTTCCTTCGTGATCTGGTCCATTTTGGTGTAGCGATTCCCGCTCATGTCGCCGTGGAACGTTGGCCAGTCGACGGTTGAGGTCACTTCGCGGAACTTGTCTCCCACACGCCGCAGCAAGTGAATTCTGCCGTCTTCGGTACGGATCTGATGGTCGTCGAATCCATTGGCGACCTGCACGCCGGTGAGCGTTTTTCCGTCGGTCAGCGTCAGCGTTTCGTGAATCTCCGGCCGCTGGAATGGCCTGCCGCCCGCGGGCGGCTGCAACGTCCGCAGATAGGCGGTCAAGTTGCCAAGTTCGGCATCCGGAATCTGGAACGCCGGCATGCCGCCGGGAAGACCCTTGCGAATGATCGTCGCGAGAGCCTGGTCGTTATGCGCGGCGAGCTTGTTGTAGATGGCCGGTCCGCGATCGGTGCCGTGCGCATCGCCGCCATGGCAGATAGCGCACCGCGATTCGAACGACCGTTGCCCCGGGCTGCGGTCCTGTCCCCAGACCGCAATTGCCGACACCGCTACCAGCAGGAGAAGCTTTGTATACATAGAGTCGATTCGCACTGAGTATACAATGAGCCGCAGCCACACCGGCGGCAAAACAACCGGTATTACACCTGTGGGATAATGGTGCATACCCGTAAAGGAATTCCGCTTGTCTCTCCGTACATTTTTCCGTCTATTTGCGCACGTTCAGATGCTCCCGATTCTGGAGAGCGGCGAGGAGACTCTCGTCGGCGGCCAGGCCGTCATGGAAGGGGTGATGATGCGCGCGCCCCACAGCTATTGCGTCGCGGTTCGTAAGGCAAACGGCGAAATCGTGACCGAAGAGATGCCGATTGCGCGCATGTCCGAGAAGCGCCCGATTTTCAAGCTGCCTCTGTTCCGCGGTCTGGGCACCATTGGACAGGCGATGTCGCTTGGTATGCACGCGCTGAAGTTTTCGGCGAACGCCGCGCTCGGGGAAGACCAACCGGAAGCCGAAAAGAAGTCCGCGCAGGCAGTTCCGGCGTGGATGATGAACGTCCAGATCGCGTTCTCGCTGCTGTTTTTCATCGTGCTCTATAAGTTGGTGCCGCTGAAGCTGACCGACCTCGTCACATCGATCATTCCGGCGGTGAAGGGTCAGATCCTTTTCAACCTGGTGGACGGGCTGATCCGCCTCGCGATTTTCGTTCTTTTCCTGTTTCTGCTGGCGCGATCGAAGGATATCCGGCGTGTGTTCCAATACCATGGCGCAGAGCACAAAGTTGTTTTTAACTACGAATCGGGCAAGCCGGTCAATGTGGAGAACGCGCAGCAGTTTGTGACGTGGCACCCGCGCTGCGGCACGAGCTTCATGTTCGTGATCATGCTGCTCTCCATGGTGGTCTACATGTTTATTCCGGTGCAGGGTTTTGCCGCGAAGCTGGCGATCCGCATCGTACTGCTGCCCGTGATCGCCGGCCTCAGCTATGAGCTGATCCGCTTCGCCGCGAAGCGCCGCGGGTCGTTCCTTGCGATCCTGACGGCCCCCGGCCTCTGGACGCAGCGCATCACCACAAAGGCCCCCTCTGACGACCAGGCCGAGGTTGCGATTCGCGCGCTCGACGGCGCCATGGCGCTTGAAGCCCGCCAGGGTGGCGAGCTCGTAATCGGCTGACGACGACATGCAATATCGCGACAAGCTGGACCAGTTAGAAGCGCGCTACGCCGAGCTGACGGCGCAAATGGCCGATCCGGCCGTGATTTCGGATGGCGATCAGTACCGCAAGGTCGCCAAGACGCACAGCGATCTCACCGACGTTGTCAGCAAGTATCGCGAGTACAAGACCACCGAAGACGACCTGAATCAGGCGAAGGCGATGCTGGAGGACAGCGATCCCGATATGCGCGACATGGCGCGTCTCGAGATTGAAGGCGTAGAGCCGCGGCTCGTGCAGATCGAGCAGGATCTCAAGATTCTTCTGCTTCCCAAAGATCCGCTCGATGAGAAGGACGTGGTGCTCGAAATCCGCGCCGGTACGGGCGGCGACGAGGCCAGTCTCTTTGCGGCCGAGGTCTTCCGGATGTATCTGCGTTATGCCGAAACGCAGCACTGGCGCGTGGAAGTCACCTCGTCGAGCGAATCGGCGGTGGGCGGACTCAAGGAAGTTCTGGCGCTTGTCAGCGGCAACCGGGTTTACAGCCGGCTGAAATTTGAAAGCGGCGTGCACCGCGTGCAGCGCGTGCCGGAAACGGAACAGCAGGGGCGCGTCCACACGTCTGCCATCACGGTAGCAGTGCTGCCGGAAGCCGACGATGTGGAAGTGAAGATCGAAGAAAAAGATATCCGCATCGATACGTTCTGCTCTTCGGGGCCTGGTGGGCAGTCGGTCAATACGACGTACTCCGCGGTTCGCATCACGCACCTGCCGACAGGGACGATCGTTTCCTGCCAGGACGAAAAATCGCAGATCAAGAATCGCGCGAAGGCGATGCGCGTGCTTCGTTCGCGGCTGTACGAGATTGAACTGCAGAAGCAGCAGGAAGCGATTGGGGCAGACCGCAAGGCGATGGTGGGCAGCGGCGATCGAAGCGAAAAAATCCGCACCTACAATTTCCCGCAGAATCGTTTGACCGACCACCGCATCGGGCTCACCTTGCACCAGCTTGATCTGGTGATGCAGGGCCGGCTCGATCAGATCATCGACGCGCTGGTGGCGCATAATCAAACACAAAAGCTGAGCCAGGCCGCTTAGGGGAACCCGCGTGACACTCCAGACCGCGGTGGTCCAGGGCGCTGAACTCCTTGCCGCTTCGGGAACGCCGCAGCCCCGGCTCACGGCGGAACTGCTGCTCTGTCACGCGGTGCACTGTGAGCGGACGTATCTCTTCGCGCATCCCGAGCAGGATTTGCGTGAGGTCGAATGGATTCATTACGGGCGATGGCTGCATGAGCGGATGCAGGGGAAGCCGCTGCAATATATCACGCGGACGCAGGAGTTTTATGGGCGGCCCTTTCGTGTGTCGCCGAGTGTGCTGATTCCCCGTCCTGAGACTGAGATCCTGGTGGAGACGGTGCTGAAGCGGCGGCCTGGGGCGCGGTCGATTGTGGATGTCGGCGCCGGATCGGGGGCGATCGCTGTCACGCTGGCGCTGGAGACGCAGACGTGGGTGATTGCGACGGATATTTCGCTGCCTGCACTGCAGGTGGCTGCGTGGAACGCCTCCACGCTGAATGCGCGGGTCAGCTTGATTGCGGCGGATTTGCTCAGCGTCATTCCGGATTCAAGCGTGGATGTGGTGGTTTCGAATCCTCCCTACGTCGCGGTTGGTGAGCGGGAAACGATGCAGCGTGAGGTGCGGGATTGGGAGCCGCATATCGCTCTGTTCGCAGGCGATGAGGGCCTCGATATTTACCGGCGCCTGATTCCGGAAGCGGCGCGCGTTTTGCGTCCTGGTGGATTGCTGGCGTTCGAATTCGGTTTCGCTCAGGCGGACGCCGTGAAAGACCTTGTAGCTGGCTGGGGCGCGGTTGAGGTCACTCCTGACCTCGCGGGCATTCCCCGCATTCTATCCTGCGAACGGCGTCCCCAGTTGTAGGGTGCTTTACCTAGCCGCCGGGCGTCTCCCCCGCGCGGCCTACCCGAAACATTCAGCGTTTTCGGACTACCGGAAAATCCCCTTCAACTTGTCGAAGAAGCCCCTCTTTTCCGTCGACTTCGTGTTCTTCTGCTGAGAGGGCGCAGGCGGCGGCGCCTCGGAACCCTTCGATGTCAAAGGCGTCGGCGCCGATCCCTTGCGCGGCGTCAGTCCTGTTATATAAGGCTGCGAAGGCGCGATCGATTCGGAAGGCGCAGGCGGAGCCTCGGTGTCCCAGGCCGATATCGTCGTTCCGCCCTTCCCGCCATGCAGCGGGCAGTAAGCCACGGGCTCCGTGCCGGAGATGAACAACTCATCCGCAACCTGCTTCGGTGGACATAACGGCGTCGCGCGTCCGCCGGATACTTCATCCACAGACGCGTATACCGTCCCATCCGGCGCCTGAAACGGCTTCGCATTCGAATAACGCCGCAGCGTGATGGCCCGCTTCATGAATTCGCCCCAGACCGGCAGCGCCGCTTTCGCGCCTTCAATATCCAGCTCCCGGTTATCGTCGAACCCCACCCACACCACGCAGAGCAGATCAGACGTGAAACCCGCGAACCAGCCGTCATGCGATGTTCCCGTTTTGCCCGCCGCAGGCGCCGTAAAGTTGTAATTCTTACCGCGGATGCTGCCCGCTGTGCCCGATCGCATCACTTCCTGCAGCATATCCACAACGACCGCCGTCACGCGCGGATCGAGCACGTTTTTCTTCTCCGGCTTCTGATCCAGCATCAGCTTGCCGTCCGGCTGATTCACCCGCGTAATGAAGGTGGGCTGTACCCGTACTCCCTGGTTCGCAAAAACCGTGTATACCCCTGCCATTTCGAGCGGAGTAGCATCATAGGACCCGATCGCCATCGCCGGTGTCGCTTTCACATCTTCATTGATGCCCGAACGATGCGCCAGATCGACCACCTTGTCGTAACCGACCAACTCCGCAATCTTGATCGTCGCCACGTTAACCGATTTCGCCAGCGCCTCTCGATACGTAATGTCGCCGTAGAATTCGTGCTCGAAATTGTGCGGCTCATAGGGCGGCTGGCCGTCCACCTGAAAAGTGGTAGGCTCATCGCGCACAATGGAAGCCTGCGTGAGAGGCGCCTCGCCCCCACCGGCGAGCGCCGTATTGATAGCCGTGGCGTAAACGAACGGCTTGAAGATCGACCCCGGCTGCCGTTCCGCATTCACGTGATTCAACTGACTGACCCCGTAATTGCGGCCGCCTACCAGCGCCTTGATTTCACCAGTGTGCGGATCGAGCGCAATCAGAGCGACCTGCGGTTCCACATAAGGCTGTCCGCGGAACCGGCGCTGCTTGCGGGCGATTTCATCCACCTGCTTCATCCCGATTCCGACCGCTTCATTGGCGAATTTCTGAAGATCCAGATCAATTGTCGTGTAAATTCGCGCCGATTCCTGCTGGAAATTCGTCGCCGGAAATCGCTTTTCCAGATCCTCATTCACCAGATCCACGAAATAAGGAGCTTCCTTCGATTCCGCCTGCCCGAATTGCACCTTCAGCGGCGACTCCACCGCCACCGCGTACGTCCGGTCGTCGATGAACTTGTTCTCGCGCATCAGCGCCAGCACCGTATTGCGGCGCTCTTTCGCGCGATCCGGGAATCGCCAGGGGCTGTAATAGCTCGCGCTCTTCAGCATGGCGGCCAGCGTAGCCGATTCCTGCAGGTTCAGGGATTTAATATCTTTCCCGAAATACGCCTGCGCCGCTTCGCCGAAGCCGCGGATCATGAAGCTGCCCCGCCGCCCAAGATCCACCTGATTGCAGTACAACTCGAAAATCTGCTCCTTGGTAAGCTTCTGCTCGAGCTGGAGCGTAATCATAATCTCCGCCGCCTTGCGCTGCCACGACTTGGAAAGAGTCAGGAAGAGGTAGCGCGAAAGCTGCATCGTCAGGGTGCTCGCGCCCTGCTCGCTCCGGCCGCGCTTGAGATCGATCCACGCCGAGCGGGCAATACCGGGCAGATCGAAGCCAGGATGCGAGAAGAACCGTTTGTCCTCGGCGGAAAGAATCGCCTCGCGAAGAATCACCGGGATATCGTCATAGCGCACCAGGCGCTGCTTTTCCCGGTTCGCGCTGTGCAGATTGGTGACAAGCTGCGGTTCGAGTTCGTACTCCGGCCGGTCCGTATTGTCGCGCAGTGAAATGATCCGGGAGATCTTGCCGCGCCCGAACTTGACGGCCGCCGGTTCCTGGCGGAAGTAAGACTCGCCTCCCGGAAAGATATCGACGGAATCCGGTTTCACGACGTAGTAGCCCATCGTGTTCCGGCTGCTTTCGCTGTATCCGGCCGCGCGGAGTTCCGTCGCAATATCGGCGGGCGATGTCACGTCGCCCACTGCAATCGGTTCTGGCGCCGCATAGATGCGCGACGTGCTGGTGAACGGTCCGCCCTTCAGCCGCTCATCGATCAGCTTCGCGTACTTCTGGTAGTAGTAGATGAAGATGCCGGCCCCGCTGACTACCGTCACCAGCGCCAGCACCAGGAAGGCTTTGCCCACGGGATGCATCAGCGCGCGGGCCAGTTTGGAGCCGCCCTGTACGCGCCGCGCCCCCGTCCGCCGGCCGGAGCCTTTGCCCTTTTGCGGGCCTTCCGGATTGCTCATCTCCTTATAGGATAACGGGCTGTCCGCGTGGAAAGTTCTCTGTCATAAAGGTTTTTGGTACTTCAGGTGCAAGCGTGTCCTGGTCCGCACAGAGTATGGGTCAAATCACGGTTTATCTGGACGCGAAAACGGAAGCGCTGGTGAGGAAGTATGTGAAAAATACCGGCGAACCTGCGAGCAAATGGATCGCGGAGGCGATCCGCCGCCGCGTCGCCACCGAATGGCCGCCGGAAATTCTGAGGATGCTCGGCAGCTGGAAACCGGACGCCTTCCCGGATTCTCACCTTCTGCGCGACGGCTATGGACGCGACGCCCGCCGGGAGAGCCTCTGATGTTTGCGCTCGATACGAACGTGGTGATTCACGCGATGAAAGGGATAGGCCGCGTAGCCGAACGTCTCGCGCGGACCAATCCGGACGAGATTACAATTCCAGCCGTCGTGCTCTATGAGCTGGAATTCGCCGCTCTGCGCTCAAGCGATCCGCCGAGACGGCAGCGTGATCTCGAGCGACTGATCGCAGCGATGACAGTGCTGCCCTTCGATGAGCGCGCCGCTGCAAGAACGACGAGCCTGCGTTACGACCTGGAAAAGTCGGGACTATCGATCGGCCCCACCGACGCCCTGATCGCCGGTACGGCCCTCGCCCACGGAGCCCGCCTCGTCACTCACAACACGAAAGAATTCTCCCGCGTGCCAGGTCTCCACCTCGACGACTGGTACTAAAAGGGGACAGACCCCTTTTTCCTTTTTGTCGGGACCACTCAGATAAGCTAAGCTTTCCTGAGGTTCCGAGAGATGAAAACACTACGATTGCTCGTTCTCCCACTGGTCGCCATCGCCGGCGCCTTGTGCCAGCAGGGCGGAGCGGAAAAAACGCCACCGGAAGCCAGCGTCATCGAAGGCTTCCGTACCGTC
>DASYCD010000023.1:0-29407 GCA_036500405.1 Bryobacteraceae bacterium | reverse complement strand
ACCTTGCTCTGATCGCCGCCACCGTCGCAATTGGCGCTGACGAAACAGAAGCTGTGCACGAATCAGAGTAAAATTTACCGGGCTTTCATCACGGAGCCTAAGCCCTCATACTGGTCGGTCGCAATGAAATCGACCCCGGCTACGATCGCAGCCTTCCATCGAGCAATAACCGCTTCGTGCGATCCGAAGTTATAACTCTGATCCCACCCCTGATTCTCTGCCGCCGTGAATCCGTCCAGCGTATAAAACCGGATCAGGAATCCGGTGTTATGCGCGTAGTCAACCAGACTCGTCAGCCGCGTCATATCTGCCGGCGTCCACTCACCTGCCCGATTCTGTCCGCCTTCCTCCACCACCGCCCACGAGTTATTCCACCAGCGCCGGTAAGTCGTCGGCTTCTCCGTCAGAAGTTCCGAAGGCGCCATCGCAACTGTGCCTTTACGATTCATATGCGCCGAACCGAAGACCAGCAGCTTCGAGCCAACAGGCCGCTGCCGGAAAAACACATCGTCCTGCGTATCGTCGTCTTCGGTGACCGCAAGAATCGGCTTCACGTCGAACGGCGTCATCTCCGCGGGATTATCGGTCTTCTTCGCGGTAGTCAGCCACGGTTCGTATTCTTCCAGCAGTTTCCACACAGATTGCAGCAAGCGCGGATCATTGCTCTTGAAATCGAAGTGCAGCACGATGAGTGGCCACGAATTGCGCTTGTTTTCCTGGAGCGCCCGCTCCACAATCGGCCGCACACGCTCAAAAAAGTAATGCCGCAGATCCGGCTCATTTCCGAACGCCTTCACCGCGTGCGAGATCACTTCCCGCCCCTGCCCCGTCGCCGGATCCACGTACCACGTCAGATCCTGCTCAATCGAAACCGGAAACCCCGCGCTCAGGGCCCGATCGATCCGGTCCGCCCACTTTCCCTCGTACGGATAGCAGTTGTGCGCGTCCAAAATCGGACGCCCCATCTGAATCCCCTGACCCGACGCGCCCAACGCAAAAACCAGAAGCAATAAAATTCGTCGCATCAGCACAAGTCTACCGGGCAGATGTTACACCTGCGTCAACCCAGGTGACACGATGAAGGTGACCGAAGCCCTTACGCTCAGCCGCGCCCACCAGAACCACATGGATCTGCTCCTGACCGACTTCCGCATGTCGAACATGACCGGCCGCGAATTGATTGAGGCCGTGATGCTCGAGCGGCCGCGAACTCGCGCCCTCATGATGAGCGGGGATGACCTCCGTCTCCCGCGCCCTTTTCTGCGAAAGCCGTTCGAGATGGAAGACCTCCTGATCGAAATCGCCACGGTCCTTGTACGCTCTGCTCCCCGCTGAAAATCATCACGTACAATAGAGCGGAACCATGCCCAAAGCACTGAATGTAAAGCTTTATCGGTCCAACCTTTCCATCGCCGAAGAAGGCGCCGCATCCGGCGTCCAGGCGGCCGCACAGGCAGGCGGCGGCGTCCTCCGCTGCTTCCCCAGCTTTGTCGGCCGTAAGTTCTGCCTTCCCGGCAAGAACCTCGAACTCGTCGACGAAGATTATTTCCCGGAAGGCCGAAATGGCTGGGCAATCGACGAGCGCTGGAACGGCAGCGCCATTCTCGCCGACACCGGCAACGGCATTCACGGCGAAGGCCTCTGCCACTTCCACCACCCCGACGGACACCTCATCCCCATGAACGCCGCCGTGCACGGCGCGCCCGACTTCATGGTGGGACCGCTCTATCGCACCCTCAAGGGCACCGGTTTTTACAATAAGGAATTCGACAATCTCTATCCGCTCGGCCACCACATGCACCCGTGGAAGCCGGAAGCTTACAATTTCAACCCCTGGCGCAACAAGCGCTATAAGAATGACTGGCACACTTCAGTCGGCCTGCTCGAATACGTCGACGAAGAAATGATGGCCGGCTTCGTCCGCGACTTCATCGCAGGCAAAGACAACCATATCCGCAGCCACGCCCGCCATTTCCTCGTCCGCATGGGCACCGGCTTCTTAACGCCGACACGTATCCTCCACGGACCCGCCGCCGTCAACACAGAAGAACCGCAGCGCGATCTCGACGATTTCCGCTTCTACCAGAGCCACGTCCTCGCGCCCGAAGGCGAAGTGTTTCTTGGCCAGGATCTTCTCTTCCGCCATCTGCCCGAAGGACTCGAAGGCGAAGACCGCGTCCAGCGCCTCGTCTCGGATATCGACATGGCGCGCAACAAAGATCCGTACATCGTCGAGAAGCATCTGCTGATGCCGGTCGTCGACAACGAAGCCAGTCAGGGCGGCTTCCACGATGAGTGGCGCGTCTACGGTAAGCCGAACGGCGACGAACTCTTCAGCCTGCGCCAGTTCAAACTCGCCCCCGGCGCCGAAACCGTCCTCACCGGCCCCGCCGCGCTCTGCATCATCCACTTCAGTCACGGCCAGGGCACAATCGGCAACCACAAGGTGGAAGTGAAGTCCGGCATCCGCCTGGGCGAACCGCTCGATGATGAATTCGTGATCCCCTACGCGGCATCCAAAACCGCCGGCGGCATCAAACTCAAAAACACCAGCGCCACCGAGCCGCTGGTCGGCACTCGCTGCTGGGGCCCCGAAGCCTGGGGCCATAAAATGCCGAAGGCGCCATTCGAAACCTGGACGAAGTAAACAGTGAAATACAAAGCGACAATAATCGCATCGTTTCTTCTCGCTTCAGGGTTGTTTGTCCTGACCGGTCAGCAACCCGCGCAGCCCGCTATTTTCACTTCGGACCAGGCAAACGCCGGCCGCATAGCCTACGATGCTACCTGCGGTCAATGCCACACCCCCACATTGCTGGGGCGCAAAGGTGGCCCCGACGGTCACGAGCTTCCGCCGATCGCATCCCTCTCAGAGGCTTATCAGAAATTCATCGGGGCGAGGGGTTGGGTGCCCCCTCTGGCAGGCCCGGTCTTCATCGACCGCTGGGGTTCCAAAACCGCGGCGCAGCTCGTCGCGCGTTTTCAGGAAACAGTCAACTCTTTCAATCTGGACGATGGCAAAGACTTCACGGTCAACGTCACGGCGTATATTCTGCAGGCGAATGGCGCCAAACCGGGCGCGCAACCGCTTACCAGATCCACCAATACCGTCGTCAATGCGGCGATTTCGGATTCATCCGGCCACTAGCGGTGACGCTCGCATCCGGCGGCGCATACCTGTCAGAACGAATCGAGCCAGTAGGCCGGCCGCCAAACTGGAAATCGCAGCCGCAATCAGCACGCTGTTCCAGGTTCCGGTGGCGCTGACGACAAGGCTCGCCAGCGGAACCGTGAGCGAGGACGTCCCCTTCGCGGTGTACAGCAACCCGTTGTTCGCCGCGGCGTTCTGAACGCCGAAGCTGTCTCCGGCAATCGCCGGAAAGATCACGAAGATTTCGCCCCAGAACAGAAACGTCAGGGCCGCGCACGCAAGAAAGCCGTAAGGACTGCGTCCGAAGATGGCCATACCAGCAAGCGCAATCGCTTCGAGCGAAAACATCAGCAGCATCATATTTTCCCGGCCAATGATGTCGGAAACAAATCCGGAAATCGGACGCGTGATGCCATTCGCAAAATTGTCAATGGACACCGCCATAGTCAGCACGGGCGCGGAAATTCCGAAAAGCGTGACCAGCTGATTTTCGAGCCCGAAGTCACGCGAGATGGGTCCGAGCTGTGCGGTCATCACCATCCCGCCGAACGCGATTAACAGATACACCAGATACGTGAGCCAGAAAACGCCCGTTCGTATGGTTTGCGACGGCTTCAGCTCCGGCCCCTCGCAAATCACCGCACGCGGCTTCGCCAGCGACGCCCCTATCGTCGGCTTCACCAGCACAATTCCCAGGAGGAAAATCACCGCGCCCTGAATCAGGCCGAACGTGAAAAACGTCTGGCGATAGCCGCTTGATCGAATCATCTGCGCGATCGGTACTGTCATCAGAGCGGCGCCAAGTCCATAGCCTGCGGCAATCGTTCCGGCGGCAAGACCGCGGCGGTCCGGAAACCACTTGAGCGCCGTGCCCATGCACGTACCGAAAACACATCCGAGCGCGAGCCCCCCAATGACCGCCGCGCCGTAGAGAACAAACAGCGAATGCGCGCGCGAATCGACTACCCACGAAACAGCAGCGCAGATCCCGCCCACCATTACGACAGGCCGCGGTCCATAACGATCCACAAGCCAGCCCTCAAACGGCGAAAGCCAGGTATTGACGGAGATCAGGATAGTGAACGCAACCTGAATGGTCGCGCGGCTCCAGCCATTCGCGTCATGGATGGGATTAACGAACAGCGTCCAGCCGTACTGCAGGCTGGCCAGCATCACGGTAGCAAGCGCCGAGAGCGTGAGCTGCGCCCAACGATTCTTCCAGATTGGTGGAGACTCCTCCGCCGGATTCACTTAAACTACTTTACGGGAAATTAAACGGCGGCGGCGGTTTCGCGCGTGGTCAGCCAGAAATTTTTCGCGGCCAGGCCAAGCTCCATGAAAGCGTCCAGACTGGAAGGCTTCGTGGTGTACATACAGGAGCTGAACCTCTGCGCTCTCGCGGCGTCCGCCGGAGAGATGGTGGAACTGAGAAGCATGACGGGCACGCGGTCGAAAACCCGGTTTCCCCGCAACATCTCGATAATGGCCTTGCCATCAACGCGCGGAAGATTCAGATCCATCAGAATCATGTCCGGAATTTCACTCGCGGCGCCCACTGCCTTACGAAAAGATGCGAGGGCATCTTCGCCGTCGCGGAATACGGTCAGGTCCATGGGGAAGCCAGCTTCCCGCAGCGCCATGGACACAAGGTAGACATCGGCCTCGTTATCCTCGACCAGAACGACACGCGATGGCATCCCGATGCCAATCTGAGTTCCCTCTGTCCTCATCTATGCCCATTGTACCGGGAATTTCGCCGGGGCAGAGTACTACCCTGTCCGGTTCAGCACTATTACGCCGCCCAGAATAATAAACTATCTGAACAGAAACGAGTAACGCACAATCCTTACAGGTTCCCAATCTGGCGATCAGGATCATTTCGATCTTCTGCCCTTCATCGCGATCATGATGTGCCTGCTCGGCACGCTGCTTCCGGTCACGATGAGCATGGCTGCCATCAACGTCGGCGAAGAGCGGCTCTACGCTGCCATTGAAAAGGACGTCGCGGAGCATTTTCTGCCGGAGTTGCAGCGAATCGCACCCGAACGTGATTCCGACCGCTATGTGCCTGGCGCCGACGTCTGGTCGACAGCCCTGAGCGACGCCGCGCGGCGGGTCATCAAAGCCATCGATCTGGCATCGAAAAAGATCGCAACAAAATGGGAGGAGAAGCACGAGGTCTATGTTTCCGATCTCCACTCCGCCCGCGAATCAGTCCGGCTTTCCGCTCAGACGGTAGCGAGCGCTTTCGGAGCAACGGTCGCGGCGCAGCAATCGAATGCCGACGCGGTCGGCGATCTCGCGCGTGTGACGGCGCAGGTGCTGGAAGCGCAGACGGCATTGCAGTCGGCGCTGCTGCAACTTCGCGAAGCGGCGCCCACAAAGCGGAAGACCGAATAAACTGTTGGTGGAGCGTATTTCGTTATTGCGCGGCTTTGAATCGAAATACTGGGGCTGGTGGTATGTCACGATCGGCGTCGGATTCCTGCTGCTGGCGATTGTGAACACCATGCGCGGCGCATCACTCGCCGGGATTGCGATACGCGTCTTCATCGCGATTGGCTTCGAGATTTTGGGGTTGATTCAGTTCCGCACAGGCCGCTGATTCGCTCCAGTTGTCATATGATGACTTCAAATGACAGCCGCTTCCCTCACGTTCCGGATTGCTCTTTCCGCCTGCTTCACGATCAGCGCGATGGCCCAGCTGCCCGAGCCCGCGAAGGTGATCCCGCTTTATCCTGGCGTCGCGCCCGGTTCAGAAAACTGGCACTACGACGAGCACCCAGCGGGCCCTGCGAATAACCCGCAGATCCAGAACGTGGTCAAGCCCGAGTTGCTGTACTATCCAGCGGACAAAGCGGCGGCGACCGGTACAGCGATCATCGTCGCGCCCGGCGGAGGCTGGCGGACACTGATGATGTCTTATGAAGGCGTGGACGTGGCGAAGCGCTTCAACTCGATGGGGATTGACGCTTTCGTTCTGAAGTATCGCCTGACGTATTCAGGCCAGGGTGAGAATCCACAGCAATACCAGAACGTGCGGGCGATGTCGGATGCGGATGGGCAGCAGGCTGTCCGTCTTGTGCGGCAGCACGCGGCGGAGTACGGCATACAGCCGAACCGAATCGGAATGATCGGATATTCGGCGGGCGGCGGCGTGCTTCTCGGCGCAGTCTACGGGCCGGCGGATGGACGTCCCGACTTCGCCATTCCGATCTACGCGGCGACTGCAAGCTCAGCAATTCCGCCCGCGGGCGCGCCCCCATTGTTTATAGCGGTGGCGTCGGATGACAAAGCCGTCGGTTATCAGGGTTCAATCGATCTGTTTGAAGCGTGGATCAAGGCTGGACTGAAAGCGGAGCTGCATGTTTTCCAGATCGGAGCGCACGGCTTCGTAACCAAAGGCGGCGGCGCCGATCATTATCTGGATCGTGTGGAGGAATGGCTGAAAGTGAACGGCGTCCTGACGAAGGCCGCTCACTAAAAAGCCGCTTTACTTGATTCCGACCACCATCGAATCGGGACCGGCCAGATGTTCCACGTGGGCCTCGCGGAAGCCCGCTTCCTTCATCCAGCCGATGCAATCCGCGCCCGTATAATCGAAACCGCCCGGCGTTTCGATGAGCATATTCAGGCTCATCATCAGCCCAAACGGATTCTGTGAGCGGTCGTCATCGATAATCCCGTCATAGGCAATAAACGCGCCACCTTCCGGAATGGCTTCGTATGCCTTCCGGACCAGCATCTTCTTCTCCTCCAGATTCCAGTCATGAAGGATGTGCCCCATCATAATGACATCCGCCTTCGGCAGCGGGTCTTTGAAGAAGTTGCCAGGCTGAAAGCGCACCCGGTTAGAAAGTCCAAGGCCTTCCACATACCCTTCGAAAATCGGCGCGACCTCCGGGAGATCCATACCGACGCCGCTGATGTGCGCATTCGCGAGCGCCACCTGGCTAATCAGATCGCCTTGCGCAGCGCCAGCATCCGCGGCTGTCTTGTATTTCGACCACGGGAACTGCCGCGCGATTGCCATATTGGCGCCACGGCTCAAACCGGTCATCGCATGCAGGAATTGTTTGAGCCGATCGGGATCGGCATAAAGCTGAGCGAAAACATCAGGACCGCCCTGGCTGGCTTCGTTCTGCGGCTGGCCGGTACGCAGCGCAGTGGTCAGGTGTCCCCAGAAGCCGTAGAGCCGATGATTAGCCATCTCCAGAATCCCGCCCACATACGACGGCTTATTCCGGTCGAGGAAGAACTCCGTCGAAGGCGTGTTGGAATAGACGCCTTCCTGCCGCACCAGAAATCCCAGAGCGACGAGCGTATCGAGAAAGTCGCGCGAAGATCTCGCATGAAGCCCGAGGCTTCCCGCAAGCGATTCCAGATTCTGCGGCTGTTTCGCCAGTTCCGTAAAAACGCCCAGCTCGATGGCGCTGAGCAGCGTCTTGGCAGGCCAGAATGCAAAGCCGGTCTGCAGAATATATTCCAGTTGAGGAGCGGGTTGCGGTGAGCTCACAATGATTCCTTTTAAAAATGGATTTAGTCGATGGATCGCGGCAAGGCGCCTGCCGCAGTGGGACTGACTTTACGCAGTTTGGTTTCTTCCCAGTCGCGCAAAATCGCGTCCGGGAACGTTTTCATCTCGGTTTCGATCTTCGCCAGCATCTGGCTGACAATTTCCGGATGCAGTTCGGCAACATCGTAGCTTTCGTCGGGATCCTTGTCCAGATCGTACAACTCCGGTTTCGGCAGCAGTAGATTTTTGTTGCCACCCGCCGGCGCCGGGCTGTAACCGCGGTGGTTGTAGCGCGAGACATGCAGCTTCCACTCCCCCCAGCGCGCACATTGCAGATGCGTGTCGTCGAAATAGAGGAGCGGCTCGCGATCCAGTTTCGCCGCGGCGCCGGTGAAGAGCGGCCAGGCGTCCATACCATCCACCGGCTTCTTCGGAGCCTCCGCCCCGCAGAGTTTCGTGACGGTCGGGACTACATCCATCATGGAACCGACGGCATTCGATACGCGGCCTTTCGGGATGCGGCCAGGCATCCACGCGATGAACGGCTCGCGCACGCCGCCTTCCCACGTCTCGCCTTTGCGTCCGCGCAGCTTGCCCGGGCTGCCCTGATACCAGGGACCGTTATCGCTCGAAAAGATCACCAGCGTGTTCGATGCAACGCCCGCCGACCGCAGGGTGCTCATAACTTCTCCCACGCTCCAGTCGAGTTCGGCCAGCGTATCGCCATAGATGCCGAGCGGCGATTTCCCGCGAAACTTCGGAGATGCCGCGAGCGGGATGTGCGGGAACGTGTGCGGAAAATAGAGGAAGAACGGCGAGCCGGCGGAATCGCGGATGAATTTCGTCGCAACATCTGTATAACGCTGCGTCAGCGTCTCCAGTTTGACCGGCTGCTCGACGGTCTGGTCATCCTGCATCAGAACGCTCGGCGTCATGTCATTGCTGTAGGGGATGCCGAAGTAATGGTCAAAACCGCGCTTCGTCGGCAGATACTCCGGCGTCACGCCCAGATGCCATTTGCCGACGCACTGCGTCCGGTAGCCGCGGGCCTTCAGCAAATTCGCAAGCGTTTGCTCGTCGAGATTCAGCCCCTCCTTGTCCGTCGGAAAAAGAACGCGCGGCACGCCGACGCGGGTCGGGTAGCGGCCGGTCAGCAGTGAAGCGCGCGAGGGCGAGCAAACCGGATCGGCGGAAGTCCAGTTGGTGAAGCGAACTCCCTCCCCGGCAAGCTTATCGATGTTTGGCGTACTGAGATTGGAGCCGTAAACGTGCAGATCGCCATAGCCCATGTCATCCGCGTAGATGATGACTACGTTCGGCGGCGCGGAGTTCCCGCGTTGCATAGCGAGGAGCGGTGCGGAAGCGACAGTCTGCAGGAACGCGCGGCGTTGCACTCCGCCAGTCTATCGTAAGAATGGCTTATCTGGTGGTGAGCTTAGGAGGATCCACAGGGCCGGCCTGAATGACGCCGGCTTCCCCATCGCGCGACAAAATACGCAGGATGGAAGCCGCCGCCATATCGCGAACGATGTTCTCGCTGTCCAGCCAAAGCGCCTCGAGTTTCGGGATGCTGGCGGCATCGCCGCGCTCCCCCAGATCCTTCGCGGCTTCGAGCCGGATGAAACGGTTTTCGTCTTTCAGCGCCCATTCGAGCAGATTGACCGCGTACGGATCCGGATATTTCGCGAGGTAGGCAACAGCGGCCGCGCGCCCTGGCGTTCCCTTCCCCTGCAGGTCCGTGGTGTTCTTAATTGCCGGAATCACCATAGAGGCCGGACCGAACATCGCGCCTACCGCGTCCTGGCTTCCCATCAGAAACAGCCCTTCCGGATGATGGAGGCGTGTGCGGGCCTCCCGCATGGCATTGGTCAACATACCCGGCGTGTCCTTGCGCTGACCCGAGAGCACCGCGATGAGGACGTCGCGCCCGCTGGGATCTCCCATGGCGGTGAGAGCCTTCGCGGCGGCGAAGGAGACTTCGGGGGTGTCGTCGAGAGCGCGTTTGAGATCGGGAATTGCAGATTTCGCCTGAAGATCCCCCAGCGCAAGCGCCGCCTGGCAGCGGACCAGCGGCTCTTTGTCGCGCAGCGCGGCAACAACGTGTTTCACCACATCAGGATCCGGATGTCCCACCGTCGCCAGTGCCGCGAGCGCCTGCTGGCGATTCTCGTAGAAGCCGTCCCGCAGGGATTCATCGAGCAACTTCCAGGCTTGCGCGCTGTCCTGAGTCCGCGCGTTCCGGGGGCCCGCCGCGAAAAGCGGGGCAACAGCCAGCACGGCCAGGAGCGCGTACTTCACAGCACGAAACAATGCAATTTAGCTGCCGAAATCCGGTGACGGCGGTCCTTGATGCTAATTTGAGAAGATGCGGCTTCGTTCTGCCTTGCTTCCCGCCATCCTGACCGGCGTTCTGATCCCATGCGCTCCAGCGCAGGCGCCCAAACCGGTTACGAAATCGACTTCCCGGCCTGCCGTATCCACACGCCCCAGGCCTGCGGGAGCCAGCGGCGCGAGGCCTGCGGTAAAAACTGCGGTGAAGACCGCCCCGAAACCCGCTCCCCCTAAAGAAATGACTGACGAAGAAAAAACCATCTACGCCCTCGGGCTCAGCATCTCGCGTTCCCTGAAGGATTTCGCTCTTTCGCCCTCCGAGCTCGACATCGTCAAACAGGCGATGACGGATGCCGGCGCCGGCAAACCCGCGGTTGATATCGACACGTGGGGCCCACACATTCAGGGCCTGGCGACAACCCGCGCAGTAGTCGTGGCGCAACGCCAAAAAGAAGCGTCCGCGGCGTACCTCGCGAAGGCTGCCCAGGAACCCGGCGCCATCAAAACCGCCTCCGGCCTGATCTACAAAGAACTGACTCCCGGCGCGGGCCCCTCACCGGTCGCGTCCGATACCGTCAAGGTCAACTATCGCGGAACGCTGATCGACGGCACTGAGTTCGATAGCTCCTACAAACGCAACGAACCTGCCGAATTCCCGCTGAGCAACGTCATCCCCGGCTGGACCGAAGGCGTGCAACTGATGAAGGTGGGCGGCAAAGCTCGCCTGATCTGCCCCTCCGATCTCGCCTACGGCGACCAGGGCCGTCCGTCGATCCCCGGCGGCGCAGCCCTGATCTTCGAAATCGAACTGCTCGAGATCAAGGGCAAATAACGCTCTACTTTCGTTTCGTCGCTAATGCCAGAAACGCGGCCCGAATGACGCGGTCCGGCACGAGTTCCGGCGTCAACAGTCGCTGAAAGACCAGGCCTTCCGTGAGAGCGTGGATCACCCGGACCAGATCCCCGGGGGGCATGGGTAGTTCTTCCTTCTTCACTATCTCGCGAAGCCATTCTTCGCCAAACGCATAACTCTCCGCCGTAAACGACGCCACCCGCGCGCGCATGTCCTCATGGGCCAGCGTGTAGGCAAGCCCAGTCAGGCGGCCCACCGCAACGGTCGCCCGCTCCGGAATCGCCGCGATCGTCGCATCCGCCATAGCCCGCATCACATCCGCAAAGCTCGCGCCCGGTTTGACGCGGGGTTTAATCGGAGGCCAATACGACTGCCCGAGGGCGAGAAACAACTCATGGCGATTTTTAAAATTGCCGTAGATCGCTCCGGTCGTCATCCCGGCGCGCTCGGCAATGTCCTCGAGCGTCGTCGCCTCATGCCCCTTCTCCCGAATCAGAGCGCGCGCGGCCTCCAGCAGCGTAGCTCGTGTTCGTTCGCGCTTGTCACCTTTCGGTCCCGTCATGCCACTTGATTATATAACGAATCTATTTTATAGTTATCCTATAAAACGCAAAGAGGCATCTACACATGGAAAGAACAGATCAGATTCAGAACGCGCTGCAGAACGCCGTCGACCGCCAGGAACTTGCCGGCGCAGTCGCCACCGTCTGGCGCCCTGGCGATAGCCAAACGTTTTGCGCGGGATGGCGGGATCTCGAAGCCAAACTCCCGGTCGAGCGCGACACGATTTTCCGCATCGCGTCGATGACGAAGCCCCTCACATCCGTTGCGGCTCTCATGCTTGTCGATGAGGGCAAAATCGCGCTTAACGATCCCATTTCGAAGTACGCGCCCGAGTTTTCAAACATGCGCGTCCTGAAGTCACCCGACGGTCCTCTCAACGAAACAGAGCCAGGCAACCGGCCGATCACCTTCGAACACTTGCTCACTCATCGCGCCGGTCTGACCTATGGGGACTTCCATCGAGGCCCCATCGCGCAGGCCTATTTCGAAGCGCTGGGCCGCGATATCGACAGCGATGTTGCGCCCGAGGAATGGATGCGGAGACTGGCTGCCCTGCCCCTGATAGGCCAGCCGGACAGCGCCATGTACTACGGCAAGGCCACGGACCTGCTCGGCTTCCTGATCGCGAAAATCGAAGGCAGTTCGCTGGGAGCTGTGCTGGAGCGGCGTATTTTCGGCCCGCTCGGCATGAAGGATACCGGCTTCGTCGTTCCCCCGGAAAAACACCCTCGTCGCGCCGCCGCACACGGTTTTGACGACGCCGGCCGCTTAATAAAACGAACCACCTGGGGAAGCTCCCCGCGTGATCCGGTAGTGCACGAAAGACCGCAAGACATGGCCTACGAAGCAGGCAGCGGCGGACTATGGTCCACCGTCGGCGATTATCTGAAATTCGCGCGTCTGTTCCTCGGCGACGGCGCCGTTGACGATGTGCGTCTTCTCCGTCCGGAAACGCTGCGCCTGATGATGACGAACCATCTCACGGACGAGCAACGCGCTTGTTCCGGATACCTGGGTCTGAAGCCTTTCGCTCGCGGCCGCGGCTTTGGTCTGGGTGTGTCCGTGGTTCTCGAGACCGACAACGCGGATATCATGCGGCGCGGCAGCCCCGGAACAGTGAGTTGGCCCGGCGCTTACGGCGGATGGTGGCAGGCTGACCCTCAGGAGCAATCGATCCTCATCTTCCTGACCCACAACATGGTCACGCTCGATCAGATGGCGAAAGGTATCGGTCTCGGCGTCTGGGCTGCGATCGAACAGTTTTCGGCCGCAGCAATGTCCCCGCGCTAACCGCACTGGCGATCGCCAGAGCCACCGCCATCCACACCGTGCCGCGATAACCGGAAACGAACGACTCTTTGACCGCCAGTTTCGCGGCGACGCTGCTCGTTTCGATATCGGCGAGCCTGGATCGCTGCGCGTCAATTTCCGCCCGTACCGCCGGCTGGAGCGCCAGCGCATCCAGTTGCCGGCTCAGAGCATTTTGAAAAATGCCATTGAGCACGACTCCGAAGATCGCCACCGCCAGCAACGCGGCAACGCGCGACACCGCGTTATTAATACCCGAAGCAATACCCGCGTGCCGCTGATCCACAGAGTTCATGACGGTAGCGGTCAGTGGCGCAACGCTGATCGCCATCCCCAGACCCAACACGAGAAGAGGTGGAAAAAACGTGCTCCAATACGAGCCTCCGATCTTCGGCATGGCAAACAGAGCGAATCCGGCGCCCGCTATCAGTGGACCCACGACAAGCGGAAGCCTGGCGCCGTACCGGTCCAGCAGCCCGCCAGACCAGCGCGACAGCAGAAACATAAGGACAATGAATGGCAGAAGCGCCGCCCCAGCCTTCGACGGCGAATAGCCCTGCACCTGAATCAGGTTCAAGGGCAGATAGAACAACAGCCCACCCAGCGCGCAATATAGAAACAGGGTCAAAACGTTGGCAGCCGTGAAATCTCCGGAACGAAACAGGCTGAACGGGACCATCGGCGACGCGGAGCGCATTTCCCAAAAGACAAAGCCAATCATCGCCAGAACGCAAACCAGCCCTGCGATCGGCGCCGACTCAATCAGAGCGAAAACGATTCCGCCCAGACCTGCTGTCACCAGCAACCCGCCGGGCCAGTCGATTCTCACATCGGTTTCCTGTGCCCGGCTTTCCGGAACTTTGTACAACGCCAGAATCAGCACGACCAGCCCGAGGGGCAGGTTGAGAAAGAAGACCCATCTCCACGAACCGTATTGAACGAGGAACCCGCCGAGCGCCGGTCCTATCGCGGCCGTGATGGAGGTGAATCCAGACCACGTGCCGATCGCGCGTCCTCGTGTCTCTGCGGGGAAATGAGAGCTGATCAGAGCCAGGCTGCCCGGAACGAGCAGAGCGCCGCCCACCCCCTGCAGGCCCCTGGCGAAAATTAACTGGCCGATACTGGGCGCGAAGCCGCACCACGCGGACGCGGCAGAAAAGAGCGCAACACCAATCGCGAATACTTTCCGGCGTCCATAAATGTCACCCAAAGACCCGCCCGTGAGCAGCAACGCTGCCAGCAGGAGCGCGTACGCTTCGACAACCCATTGAACCTGGGATATGCCAGTACCCAGGGAAGACTGTATCGCAGGCAGCGCAACATTGACGACTGTTCCGTCAATGAAGCTCATGCTGGAGCCGAGAATGGTCGTCGCCAGAATCCAGCGCGAACCGGAGAGGTTACCGGCCATACTCCATTCTCAGCTTTTTGCGATGCCGGACTTCAGCCCCCGCTTACTTCGCGATCGTGAATACGCCCTTCGAACGAATATCGCGCGAAGAAGCGCCGACTTCGACGGAGTATTTGCCCGGATAGACTTTCCAGTCGTGCGAGCCTTCATCCCAAGCCGAGAGCGACTCCTTATTCAGCGCCATCGTAACCGTCTTGCTCTCGCCCGGATTCAGTTCCACGCGGCTGAAGCCCTTGAGCTGCCGGGGCGCTTCTCCCGCTTCCGTGGGCATGCCCACATAAAGCTGGACCACTTCCGACCCGCGCCGCTTGCCGGAGTTCGTGACCTTCACGCTGACCGTCGCCTCGTCACCGGACTTGTGATTCACCGTCGCGGCGCCGTACTGGAAAGTCGTGTAGGAGAGCCCATAGCCGAACGGGAACAGCGGAACCTGATTCTTCGCGTCATACCAGCGATAGCCGACCAGGACGCCTTCGGAATAGTTCGCATTCTTGCCATCGCCCGGATACTCATCGGGCTTCGTCGCGTTACCCTGCTGATCGCTGGCGGGGAAAGTCATCGGCAGGCGGCCTGAGGGATTCGCATCCCCGAACAACAGCGCCGCAATCGCTTCGCCGTCGAACTGCCCTGGATACCAGGCTTCCACCACGCCGCTCACCTTATCGAGCCACGGCATCAGGACGGGACCCGCTGTGTTCAGCACCACAATGGTCTTCGGATTTGCGGTGGCCACAGCGTCGATCAGATGATCGAGATCGCCAGGCGTCTTGAGACCTGTACGGTCGTAGCCTTCACCTGCGCGTTCGCCCGCGAAGACGATCGCGACATCGGACTGCTTCGCCGCCTTCACCGCGGCATCCACCATATCCTGATCCGGCGTCTGCCAGCCGATATGAATCGCGCCCGTGCCCGTGCACTCCACGCGCACCGGAACCGCCTGGCCCGCCGTGAGGCTCACCATACCGGTCACCGTGACGACGCCCGACTGTTTCGGAATCTCCGCCACGATCGTGTTATTCACCAGAACGCGCGCCGTACCGGAGGAATTCAGGCTCAGCCGGTACATGCCCGTCGAGGGCGGCAACAGCGAGCCTTCCCACTTCGCCGACCACGGAATACGCGGAGCACGTCCGCCGCGTCCACGGCCACCGGCCGCCGCGCCCGCGGGGGGCGCCGGGTTCAGCGCGGCAACGGGAGGCGCATTGAAATCGACATTGGCATCGGCTTGCTTCGCCACGGGCTCGCCTGCCCAGCCGGATTCTTTGTAATAGGTAGCCTGCAGGCCCTGCCACGCGCTCGCAGGAATCGGAGTCAGCGGCGCGATACCCATGGTGCCCTTTTCATAGACGACCTTCACGCCCGAACCGGCGCGCGCGGTGATCGCCTCCGACGGCATACTGAGCTTATTGCCGATCGGCACAACCGAATTGGTGGCCTGGATCGAAGCATCCGGGCCGGCATCATCGCCAATCACGGCGATCGATTTGACGCCGGTGAGCGGCAGCAGATTGCCCTTGTTCTTCAGAAGCACCGAGCCCTCTTCCGCCAGACTCAGGCCGACTTTCTTGTGCTCGGCGGTGCTGACGTCGGCCTCCGCCGTACCTTTCGGGAGATCGTAAACCCCAAGCCGGAACATGGGCACCAGATGGTGGTAGACGATCAGATCGAGATCGCTTTCCTTGAGCTTGCCCGCCTGGATGGCCGCTTCGAGCGCAGGGCCGGAAATCTCATCGCTGCCCGCTTTCGCAGCGAGTGCGGCGTCAGGCGCGGCTTCGGGGCGGATAAATCCGTCGAAGCCCCATTTGCGCAGCAGGCCGAGCTGTTCACCGCTTGAACACACCGCCGGTCCGCCATTCATGGCCGCGAACGCGCAGAACACAGCGCCCACGTGCGCGTTCTGCACGGCCGATTTGAAAGGAGGCAGATAGATTTCGTTCAGCGCCTTTTCGGAGACAGTTTCGTTGAGAACCTGGCGGTCGGTTTCCTGGTCGTAAACCGCGTAGTGCTTCAGCACGACGATCACATGGTTGTCCTGAATCGCGGCGATTTCGGGCGTGGAGAGCTCCGTCATCAGATATGGATCTTCGCCGAACGATTCAGGCGCGCGTCCCCAGTGCCAGGTGCGGGCGAGATTGACCGTGGGGCCGAGCACCGTACTCAGGCCTTTGCCGTTGAATTCTTCGCCAATCGATTGGCCGAGGCGTTTCGCCAGATCGCGATCGAAAGTGGAGGCGACGGCAAGCTCATCGGGGAATGTGGTGGTGTGCTCCGCGAGAGGATTGGGGCCGCCGCGTCCGCCGGCGACCAGTCCGTAGGGGCCATCGCTGCCCGCTTTGGCATCCAGGCCGAGGCGCGGCACGGCAATGCGGAAGGCCAGCTTCTCCTCGTGCGTCATTTGCGGAATCACTTCGAGCGCGCGGCACACGGGCGTCTGCTTCGCATTGAGCCAGGGCTTATCGCCCGAAGGAGCGCAACCGCTGACGCTGACGCCGGGGATTTCAGCCAGCCCGGGGGCGGCATGGACGGCAAAGCGTTCGGTGTTGGCGGCGAACCAAAAGCCGACGGTCAGGGCCGGCAATAAAACGTAATGAAGGCGAATTGTCATGCGGAGACTCCTCAAAGCGAACAGCCAATGAGTTTATCACCACAGTTTGCAATATATCCGTAAAAGCAAATCAACGCACAGCGAAGCCGAGCCGGCATTTACCTTCGCTCCAGACTCGCGCGATCCCACTTCGCCAGATTGGCCGCCGCCTCATACGTGGTCTGAAAAAACTCCAGCAGCGTTCGATCGGGAAATTCCGATTCCCGCACGGCGCTGTACGGCAGAATGAATTCGTGAAAATCGGCGCTGTAGAAAGCCGCTGGCGGTTTCACTGGCGCGTCCGCGAATCCCGTCGGCTCCGGATAAGCATAGGAATAGAACGCGGGATAGGCAATGGGAGCGCTGCCGGGCCAGAATCCGCAGCTGCTGACTTCGTGCGAGTACGCCTCGCGGGTGACATCGTCCGGCAGATTCGGAATGCCGCCTGGATGCCGCGGCGCTTCGCGCCCGGAAAAACGAGTGACTGCCAGATCCATCGCGCCCCAGAACAAATGCACCGGGCTGCACTTGCCGATGAATCGTCCACGAAATTCCTTCATCACGCGATCCGTCTGAACCAGAATTCGCCAGAAGCGATTGGCGTATTCCGCATCGTACGACCGATGCGCTTCGTCCTGATCGAAGGGAGTGGCCTCGGCGACTTCGTTCGGCCGGTTGTGTATCCGCACCGGCAACCCCAGGCGCTGCAACTCGCCCATGAGACGCCGGTAGAACTCAGCAACTGTTTGCGGCTCCAGAGGAAAACCGCCCGTGCTTCCGTCGCTCACCGGGATGTGCAGCCGATGGCGAATGAAATCGAAGTCAATCTGGAATACGCGCCCGCTGTGCGGAATAGCCGACGTGGTCAAACCACTGGAGGTGACGTACAGCGGAACATGCCACGAATGATTGATATGCGGACTCAGAGACAGCCGGATCTTTCCGGCAATCTGCGCCCACAGATGAAGTGTCGCGCAGGTGTCCGCCCATGCTTCCAGTGGGAGATCCGGCCACGTTTGTTCCCGCGAAAGTTCCAATTGCATGAACTTATTTTGCCACCTGCAATTCTGGTATCATGCAGCAGCCTGTTGAAAATGGAGGCCTCGTGAAATCAATTATCCGGACTCATCCGACGCGCCGCGCAATTCTTCAGTCCGCGGTCGCGGTAGCCGCCGCCCGCGCCGCCACCGGACACTGGAAGCCGAAACTGGGGATCTACTGCCGCTATTCGCCGGCGAACATTGCCTTCGCCGGCCAGGAGGGATTCACCTGCGTGCAACTCGCCACCGGCGGGCCAATCTCTCCGGAGTCCACCGACGAGCAACTCGCGGAAGTGAAGCGCTCAGTGGCAGCCGCCGGATTGACGATCGCCGCACTGAACGCAGGCGGAAACCACCTCGATCCGACCGTCCAGCAGCATTTCCCGAAGATCATCGAGCTGGCTGGCCGCCTGGGTGTTTCGTATATCGGCGGCTCTTCGGGCGCCATCGCCGGGAAGCCGCTCGATGAGCAGGTGCAGGCGATCGTAAAGGCTTACGAGACGCAGTACTTCCCTTCCTGCGAGAAGTACAAGGTCAGAATTCTTTGGGAACCGTACGTCAATCCCGCGAATATCGCGGTGACCCCCGTGGCCTTCGCCGCGCTGCTGCGCGCATTCAACGATTCGCCGTATGTGGGCCTCCAGATGGACCCATCGCATCTCGCCTGGCAGATGATCGATCCCGTCGCAGCGACACGCGAATTCGCTCAATACATTTTCAACGTTCACCTCAAGGACACGGAAATCCTCTGGGACGTGGTGCGCCGAGGCGGCATTCAGCCGGTCGATAAAGCGAAGTGGTGGCGCTTCCGCCTGCCGGGCTCGGGATCGATCGACTGGAAGGGCTTTTTCACCGCTCTCGCCGATGCGGGATACACCGGCGGCATGAACATCGAAAACGAAGACGAGCATTACTATCCGAACTACAACGGCGCGGATTTCACGGAAGAGTTCAAAGAAGGTTTCCGCGTGGCCCACGCCTACGTACGGCAATTCGTGCCGGCCGGCACTGGGAAGTAGTACAGGCCGGGCCGAACTCGCGTATGATGGCGCTATGTCGCCCGAACCAGCCCTGAAAGAAATCCAGGCCGCCATTCACGGTGTTTTCGTCGAAGCGATGGCGGAGGCGCCGCGCATCCTGGCCGTGTTGAAGGATGTGCAAAGTATTGCCCCGAAGGTCGACGAAGCGCTCGCGGGAGCAGCCGGGTCAGCCCCTGGCCCGCATATCGACAAATTATCGCGTAAGCTCCGGGCGCAGAATGACGCGATTGTCGGCCGATTGGATCAGGGGCGGCTGAATGTAATCTCTCTTGTCAAAGGGGCAGTGGCGTCGTCGGGCCCGCAGCGGCGTGTCATAGAACTGTTGAAAGAGGTCGTCGATACGCAACCCACGTTGACATCTGAGCTGAAGGAGCAACTGGCGGACACCGTCGGGGGCGCAACGTCCCTGAAAACCGCCACCGAGTTCTCCGCCACGGTGGGCGTTCTTGCCGCGGAAGTGCTTTTCTCTGCTTATCTCGATTCCGCACGAGCTCTGCTCGGCGAACATTCCGATCTCTATCTGAAAGCAACCTCAGCGGGATCTGCATTATTCCGGAATGTAGGCGAGGCGGCTCTCGACGCCGCCACCCTTGGCCTGTCAACGATGGCGAAAGGTCTCAGGGAAGTTGTGGAGGGCCTTCGCACATCCGCAATGAAGGAGCTGATCGAAGCAGTCGAAAACTCGACCGGCGCGGAGAAACTGCTCGCGCTTGAGGCAGCGTTCGAGGAATTGGATAAACAGGCAGATCTCTCCCTGCAAGTACTCGCACTCAGCGAGACAAGTATAAAAGAACAGATAGAACAGCTGGATGCTGACGTTGCGATCCTCGACACACTTATCCACACATCGTAGAGTTAACAGATTCAGCTTGCCTTCCGATTGACCTGCCGGTCGCCGCTGAAACAGGTCCGACGAAAGAGCATAAAGAAGCCACGTGTTCCACCACAACTACGAATCTCACCGTAGTAAGATCTTCGTATGATGCGTGGCGTTTAGGCGCAGGAGCAAAGGATGAAATTAAATGGGATCGCAATCATGTTGGCAGCGGTCGTCGGAGTAGCCAATTCACAGATATCGCCGCCCTCGGCGTCTCCAGCATTCGAAGTCGCCTCAGTCAAGCCTACGGACCCCGCATATACCGGACGATCGGTACGGATTCCTCCCGACGACGGCATGGTCACGATGAGAGGCTGGTCGCTGAAAAATCTCCTTCTATTTGCGTGGGGGACTGGGATCGGTCTGCACCCCAGCTTGCTTTCCGGCGGACCGAGTTGGATCGACCATGATCGATATGACATCGTCGCCAAGTCCGGGGAGCAACGCATACCATCGCAGGACGAGCGCAAGCAGATGCTCAGGATACTGCTCGTGGAAAGATTTCAGTTGAAGTACCACCGTGAATCCAGAGAAATTCCGGTTTACGCTCTGGTCGTCGGAAAGCGCAGATTAAAGATGGAGGAACGCAGACCTGACGACGGCGGGGCACCCTTCAGTCTATTAATGAATGGAGGCTTTCATCTGCCGGCTCGGGACGTATCGATGACCCAATTAGCCGATATGCTCCAGTCGTTGATATCGCTCACGGACCCGGATCGGAACGACCTCCCCGTGGTGGACAGGACGGGCCTGACCGGAAAGTTCGACTTCGATCTCACATGGGCGCCCGATCCCGCACTGTCGGAAGGGCGTGGCGCCGCGACGAAGCTAACCAGTGGGCCAGATCTCTTCATCGCCGTCGAAGAACAGCTTGGAGTGAAAATAGAAACGCAAAAAGCACCAATGAATATCCTCGTCGTCGATCACGCTGAGAAGGCCCTGGAAAACTGAGCGTCAAAAACTGCAATATCCCGAGCCGATCTTCAGTTCACGCCGCGCTCCGTTCCCGGCCCGCCCAGCAGCCGATGGAATAACCAGGCCGCCAGCGCGGTCGCGGCCGAGCCGAATATTAGTAGCGGACGGTAGCCAAAACGAACGATCGACTGCCCTGCCACAGCGGTAGCAACGGCCTGTGACGCCGCGGTGACGAAGAAACTCAGAGACGAAGCGCCGGCGCGCTGATCAACCTCAACCCGCGACATGAGCAGTGTGAAGGTAGCAGGCTCGCTCATGTACTGGAACGATCCGAACAGCGCGTAAGCAATTCCCGCCAGGATTGCCGGCGGTCCGATCGCCAGCAGCGCAAAAGATAACGCGACTCCCGCCTGCATCAGAGAAATGCCCGGCACAATGCCGAATCGGCGCAGCACAATGGGCGCGGACAGCAGAGCTCCCAGTTCCAGTAGTTGAGTAGCCGAAAAAACGAACCCAATTCGCTCGGTCGACATGTGCAGCTGACGCGAGAAATACGCCGTGAAAAAGGGGTTGAACGCGCCCACTCCAATATTCCAGACAGCGTATGCCGCCAGGAATCGCTTGACGAAAGAGCTGCACGGAAAAACCTTCGTATCCGGATTTTCAGTCCGGTCCACCGGCAGGCGCATCAGCAACAACGGCGACAGCAGCGCAATCCCGCTACCGGTAAACAGAGCAATCTGACGCGCCGGGATTTCGCCAGTGACGAGACCGGATTTGAGAATCCAGTCCGTCATCGACCCAGCCACCACGCCAACGATGACCCCAAGTCCAATGCCCCAGCCGCTCCAGATGCTGTATCCCAGAGGCCGGTTCTTCTCAGTCGTCAGAGCGGCAACCATCGGCACCAGTGAGACAGCCCAAATGGAGGAAAGCGCGCCCGCGACGAACGCCGTCGCGATCAGCCACGGGCGGCCAAGCGCAGTCGTCCGGCACATGCACAACACCGCAACGCCCGCCGAACCACAAATCACTGTTCGCTTCAGGCCAAGCTTCCTCACGATCGCCGCGCCCGGCAGTGCGCCCACAATGCTGCCGGCGCTCATCGCGCTCGAGACCCAACCGAGGAAGTCCTCCCGATAGCCAAGATCGAGAAGGTAGAGGTTATAGAGCAGGACGAAGATGTAGAGGCCGATATCGTAGAGATTCTCGGCGAACAAAAACGTCCAGTAGTGTCTGCTGAAGCCAGCGATACGCGACTTGCCGGATTCCGTTTCCGGAGTCTCGCAGATCATCAGAACTCAAGCCGTAACGCGAATTGAATGCGCCGTGGATCTCCCACTCCGACTATTCTGCCAAACAAACCGGTGAAATCCGGGTACGGCAGCGGAATTCCGAAATTCGGGTGATTGAACGAATTGTAGAACTCCCCCCGAAAACTCAAAGCCATTCGATCGGCAATGGAAAACCGCCTCTGGATGGAGAGATCGACAACTTCATTGCCAGGCCCGGGAAGAGTGTTTCGCCCGGCGTTGCCCAAAGTGTAGGGAGCCGGGTCTGAGAAGGCATTGATATTGAAATACTCCGCAACCGAACGTTGAGAGGCAGGCAGAGAAACGGACTGGCCGGGCACCACGTTCGGCCGATTGGGCGTTCCGGTATTCGCGAAGTCGGTGAAATAATAACCCGGGTTCAGCGGCGTCCCGTCCTGGAAAGTGAGCACAGTCCCAAGTTGCCAGTTAGAGAGGACAGGCTTCAGAAACGGTGTGCCCGGAAGATTGTAAGTAGCGTTCACCGCAAGCCGCCGCGGGACATTCGCGAATGACAGGCCGCGCTCATTGCGCAGGTTGCGCTCATCCTCGGCACCGAATGAATCATAGGAGCCCACAATCGGCGAATCCGAATCGTCGATGGATTTTGACCACACGAAGCTGCCAAGAACAGCGAGCCGGCTCGTCATCCGCTTCTCCACTTTGACCTGCAGCGAATGGTAGATCGAATTCGCGATATTCTTCCTTTCGACGATCGGACCGAGTGAAGGAAATTCGCGAAGCGATTGCAGATCGCCGGGGCGCGGCGCCAGGTTCTCGCCGTCGAGGGTGTGGAAAGCGGTGTTGTCCTGATCGAAACGTCCCAGCCGATTTCCCTTGGTTCCCGCGTACGCTGTTTCAAACAAAATCCGGCCGGGGAGTTCGCTCTGGAAGCCGCCCTGCCATTGCTGCACGTAAGGCGTCTTCGCGTTGGGATCCATGCCGTAGTAGGCGGGAAGACCGGTGCTGGAGGTGTGCGCAAACCCGTTCGCAGTGGTCAGCACAGGCTGGATGCCATCGGCCTGATTCTGCTGGCTTTCAATTCCATTGAGCACCAGGTCGTATATCTCCACAGCGATTTCAGGACTGAAATAGATTCCATATCCCGCTCGGAATGTAGTAGCGAAGCGGTTGAAGATTCCGCCGGGCAGACGCCACGCGAGACCAATCCGGGGACCAAAATTCTTATAGTCCGGATTGGTCGCCGTGTTTTCACGAACCAGCGAAGGCGCAGCCGGAAGGTTCGAGAAATCGAGATTCAGCAGATTGTCCCGCGTAGCGCTCCAGGGCGAGGTGTACTCATACCGGAGCCCGAAATTCAGAGTGAGATTCGGAAGGGCGCGCCAGTCGTCCTGAATATACGCCCCAATCGCGTTCTGCCGCAGATAGGCTTGAGTATCGCCGATATTGCGCAAAGTGTTCTGAGGATAGCCCAGCAGAAAATCAGCGAAGGCATCGCCCGTTGTGTTGGGATTGTTGAGATCTCCCGTGTACGCGCCGGTGTAGGTGAACCGGCCTCGCTGATTCTGATCCCGAAGATAGTTCAGCTGAAAACGAATCCCCTGGAAGCCCAGCTTGATGGTGTGTCTCCCGTGGACGATCGTGAATCCATCCGAGTAGTTCCAGGAATTATCGCGCTGTACCTTCGGAAGCGTGGGGTCGTCCGTCAGGGTCGCGTAGTTGCCGACCAGAAAATAGGGCAGCCCGAAAGTGAACGGATCTGTCGATACTCCGGTGACGCCCAGGTCCGCAGCCACGTTAGCGCCAAACGCGCTCTCCGGAACGTCGAACACCCGCAGGCGGTTGAAAGAGAACCGTGCTTCATTCAGCAAGTTACGCCACGCGCGCGTGTAGCCGAAAACGAATTGCTGGCCGAGAGTGGCCTCATCCGTGGGACGAAGCGGAAAGGCGCTGTTCACGCGGTCGCGCTGATCGTTGAACGTGTAGCGTCCGAACAACTGGCTGGTATCGCGAAACTGGTGGTCGATGCGCACCGAACCATAGTCATGCGCGGTTACATTCGGGGTGGTGTCCAGATAGTTACCGGCGGCTTCGCTGGCGTTGGGCAGCGGCTCGTATGCCTGAAGATATTTCGTCGCGATCGGATCGAGCCGCGAGACGGGAATCGTATTGTTTGCGAACGGCATCCGCTCATTTCCGTTCGGGTTATACGACAAGGGGTCGAATATCTGGCTGCCGGATCCGAAACTGCCGCCGCGCACCGGAGCAGTGGGAACCTGCGCGGCCGTCGCCGTCGCGGTAGCGCCACGCACTCCCTCATAGGTTCCGAAGATAAACGTATTCTTCAGCCACAACGGGCCGCCCGCCGAAGCTCCGAACTGGTTTTGCCGCAGAATAGCGCGGGGGAGGGTCGGATCCTCGAAATAGCCTCTGGCATCGGTGGCATTATTCTGCAGATAGTCGAAGGCGGTGCCATGAATTTTCTTCTGGCCCGATTTGGTGACCACATCCACCACAGCGCCCCCCGCCTGCGCGAATTCGGCGGAGGCCTGCGATGTCAGAATGCGAAACTCCTGGACGCTTTCAAGCGGCGGTTCTACGGCCATGGCAAATACCAGGCGGTCCGTGTTGACCGCGCCATCGAGCGTATACACGTTCTGTGTCGCGCGTGCGCCATTGACCGGCGCGTTCTGCTGAACGGTACCGCGCGAGCCCTGATAGTCGCTGACAACATCGGTACGGAAGCCACCCAGTTGCCGGGGGATGGCGCTCGCGCCGAGTGTGACCAGTGACGCAACGTCGCGAGTCGAAAGAGGCAGACTCAGAACAGTGGACGAATCGATCCGGTAACCCATCGATGCGTCATCGGCGGCCATGAGCGACGCATCCGCGTGAACCGTGAGAGAATCGCTGCCCGCGCCGATCTGCAATTGCAGATCGACGCGACCTTTCTGATTGACTTCGAGCGTAACTGAGCTTGTGGTCTCGGTGCGGAAGCCAGTCTTTTCGGCGCTTACGGTGTAGGAGCCTGGGATCAGATCGTCGATGCGGTATTGTCCGGCGTCACCCGTCTGCACACTGCGCGTGAAGTCCGTAGCCGCGTTGATGGCAGTTACTTTGACGCCCGAAACGGTTCCGCCGGAAGGATCCGTGACAACGCCGAGAAGACTGCTGGAAGAAACCTGCGCGAATACAGCGCAGGCGCTGCACACGAAGGCGCAGCACAAGAGAAATTTACTTGCGAGAAGACCCATAGACTCCAGAGAGTTTTTTTCGATCCAAAAGCGGCGACCGCTCAGTGGTGCATGGACATTGCCGACGCCGGCTCCGTCTTCGCCTTCGGATCCTTGATCACAACCGTTTCCATCATGCCGCGATCTTCATGATCGAGGATGTGGCAATGCAGCACAAACGTGCCGGGAAAATCGCAATAACGACTGCGGATTTTCACCCAGCCATTCGTGGTGGGACCGGCCCCATGATTATCGTTCGCCTGGGGAATCGCAATGGTATCGCGCCAGATGTACGGCGGCGTAAACACGGTGTGCTGCGCGCCGGCCGGATTATTCGGATCGAAAATCTCCATCACCTGAAACGGATTCACATGGATATGGAACGGATGGATAGAACTCGCCCACTCGTTTTGCAGCGTCCATTGCTCGGCCGTGTTGAGAACGAGGTATTGAGTCGTATCCGGCAGACCGTCGAAGGCTTTGGCGTTGATCGCGGGCCTGCCGGTCGGATCGCTGTTGAACTTCAGTATGCGCTCTTCCACAATCTTGTTGCGGGGATCGCTCTCGTTCCACTGGAGCCAGACCGGCATGGGCGGAAACGCGGCAACTGTCGGGAAGGTCATCGCCGGACTGATGGGTGAACCGGTCACATTCAGATTCACCAGGAACGGATCGATGATGGCTGGCTGCGGACAGCCGGCAGGCGGAACGTGGAGTTGTTGAAACGCGAGAACCGATTTTCCCGGCGTTGCCGGGGCCTGCACCAGAAGGTCAACGCGATTTCCCGCCGCAATCGTAAATTGCTGCGAAAGCCCAAATGCGGCATTGTTGTAATTCTCCGGCGCCAACTGCACGCCGTCATAGGCAATCTGCCGGATGGTGGGCGCGTATCCCGGGTTGGCGGGAAAGGGGCTGCCCTGCGGCAACGCTTTGTATGCGGGATAAACGTCCTGTCCGATGAACTGGTACGCGAGGTGAGTAACCTGCGTCTCCGTGGCATTGATCAGGCGCCAGCGCTGAATTTCGCCCGGCTGCATTGTGATCGTGGGCTGAACCTGTCCATTCACAAGCGGAAGAGGATTGCCGCCGCTGCAGGTGTTGAGCGGCACGGTAGGCTGTCCCGTTTGCGGGCTGGTCTGAATGCTGATCGTGTCGCCGAGTTGCTGAATGACCAGTACTTTTTCGGTGTTTTGCAGACCATGCAAACCCGGAATTGCGTTGAGCTGATCGTCGAACTCCCCCTCGATAATCAGGGCTCCGGCCATTCCGTTGAGCAACTGCAGCGCGACGGAGCCGTGTTTGTGCGCGTGATACCAGTGCGTCCCCGGCGCCTGTCCCATCTTGTATGGCTGCGTGAAGTCCGTGGCATTCGATGAGGGCGGAGGCAGAGGAATCGTAAACTCGTTGGTAAATTCCGAGACGTTCGGAGTCGTGGAAGGAGGCGTGGGCGCAGGTACATGCCCCACCGGATAGACATCCACCATCACGTTATCGCCTTTGCCATCCGGCGTGACATGGGTGCCGTGATAGTGCATATTGGTGACGTTATCGCCGTGCATGCACGAAGGAGCCGTATCAGTGAGCGGATAGAGCGGTGTTGGCGGCGCGGGAGGCGGGTTGAAGCTGGTCTCCACATTGCACGTCATGTTGGTGCCGGAAGTGTTACCGAACAACGCAGGATTGATCGCATTGACCAGGCGGACATGCACCTGGTCGCCGACCCTCATGCGCAGTGTCGGTCCCGGTCCCGGCGCCGACGGCGTCACCGGCCATTTCACCTTCGGATTATTGGCGTCCACGCCTTCGTAATAGCGGACTTTCATCGTGCGGCATTGATAGCCCGCATCCGCGATCGTGGCAATCGTCTTTTCCACCGATCGGACGGTCATATTCAGCGCCAGTTTCTTGTTCTTGCTGACGATCTCGCCAACCGGGACGAAGGCATTTCCCGGTGTCGAGCAGCCGGTCGCCGCCGCGAACAATTCGCCCGGGCCCGCAACATCGGCCAGTGACACGCCAAGCGCCGCTGCCAGTGCGGTGGCGATAAAACGCCGCCTGGAAGGAGTGATTTCGGCAGTGGCGTTTGCTGTATGGATCGCGACTTCATTCATATTGGTCTCCTGAATTGACGGACGGACGATTCGGGTCATTAAACGACGATCGGGCGATTAGACAGAGATCTGAACAGTAAGTTTCGCTGTCGCCGTTCCCGGCGGCAGCATCCCGTAGCTGTAAACCTGAGGAGTCTTGGGAATTCCGGGCCGCCACGTGAAGACCATAGGCGAGGAGTTCGCGCCCTCGGTACCAACCGCGGTGAGAACAGCCCAGGCGTTCGCCGGATTGGGGTCTGGCTGGCCGTTCGCCAGCAGCGGCGCCAGCGTGCAGCCAGTCTTCTGCTGGTTCATCCAGACCACCGAATCTCCCCAGGCAATAGTGGCGTTGTCGATCTCGCCGTTTTTGATCGCGATGTAATTGACTTTTGGCTGAACGGCGGGAAATCCGCCTTTTTCGGGCTTGCCCATGGTATTCCTTTCGGGAAATGTTATGCAGCGACCTTCCGGCACCAGGCGCGGAGGAGTGTTCGCCGGCTTGCGGACATATCGCGAGTACGTGGCATGTAGCCGGTTGTCATCCACAGCGACATTTCGGTGCGCTGAAGAATTCCTTTAGCCATTGCCGTTACGGCCTTTTCCGAGTTGAGCGGGAAGACCTGGTTCATAGCCGGATAAAGGAGGTAGTAAGTGCGCAGGACCTTGCGGTAAACAACATCAAATGTCAACAGGGCGTTCCCTGTCGGCTCTTCGACGCTCGGATCCACGTAATATTGACTGAAATCCTCCCCGTTCGGCAGGATGCGCAGCGTGATCGACGGAACATTGGTGATGTACGGCGGGTTCATGAACGTCGAGTAGCTTTCCGGAGGAAAGCCGGCGGGCGCATCAATGGAAAACACGAACAGGAAGTTGCCGGGTTGACTGGTATCAACCGTGATCGGCTGGCCGGGCTTCAGATTCGTCGAGATTGCCAGCGCGTTGCCCGGAGCCTGCAGCGGAATCGACCGGTACTGCCAGACAGTAATCGGCGGACACGCGCTGGCAGAGAGTTCTTTGCCCCGATGGAACACAGCAACGGAGACGGGTTCCGTAGTTCCCTGGTTGAGGAACTGTGTACCGCTCCCGTGCTGCTCGGTGTAAATCGCCATCTGATTGGTAACGAAGAAATAGTCCGTCTCAGCCAGAACTGTGCCGTATTTCGGGCTGATCAGCGCGAATGTCGCATCGGGGTTCTGCAAAATCGTCAGCGCCCCCTGATTGCACGAAATGTCGAAGTCATAGATCCAGCCC
The DNA here is from genome assembly GCA_036500405.1 of Bryobacteraceae bacterium. Classification (GTDB taxonomy): domain Bacteria; phylum Acidobacteriota; class Terriglobia; order Bryobacterales; family Bryobacteraceae; genus BOG-234. The sequence continues at coordinate 969 of DASYCD010000023.1, read as the reverse complement.
TGGCTGTTGCCCGCATTGACGTCCAGATAATTCACCTGTCCTATCGTGGCGGTTGTAGTTCCATCGGTTACTGCAAGTGAGATATCGCCGCAATCGAATTTCGGATCCGGTGCATTCGGGTTCCCCTGATAGTTTTCCGGAAATGTGGCGATCAGGTCCGCCGAAATCCGATTGCCGCTTTGGCGCAGGAAACCGGGAGCCAGCGCGACCATCTCCGCCGGACCGCTGTTGTTACTTAGACCTGGCGTAGGGATATTTGCGGTGTTCTGAACCATCATGCGGCCCACGGGAGAAGTCAGGATGCGTTCCTTCGCATACAGAGGAGCGAACGTACCGGCAATTCCGATGACCACAGGATTGGTGCCCTGCTTCTGGTACAGAGCTTCGATATCCGCCAGCGATGAAAGGCCGGGCAGCGGGCGATAGAGATAGTAGCGTAAAACGACGCCCACCACATCAGAGCCTTCGAAGCCCGGAATGTTGATCGTCGTGCCTGCGCCCTTCATAATGACCTGATAAACATAGCCACCCGCGCCGCCATCCGCCTGCAGATTGACGTTCCGGTAAAAGTTCAGGCCCTGCGCAACACCTTTAGAGGGTATGCCCTGAATGAAAACCTGACTGCCGCTGGCCAGCTTGAGACTATCCATGAAGAACTGCGTGGCGGGCGGCGAGCCCTCCGAATTCACATCGGTGATGCCACCGGAGAAACTGAGCGCGGCTCCGGCGAGACCACTCACGGGCGGAGCACCAGCAGGTAAAGCGACTCCGGTTACAGCAACGTTGAGCGTCTGCGAGTCCATCGCGCCGTAATAATTCCATTCGGCAGGAATCTGCTGGGTTTGCTGATTCGGTTGCCCGGTTACGTTAAAAGTCTGGGGTTTCTGTGCCCACGCAATGAAGTCAGCGTCGGACATCCCGTATGTGATCGGCTCAACTGTTTTCGAATCGATCAGCGCCAGAGTCTGC
>DASYCD010000022.1:0-5057 GCA_036500405.1 Bryobacteraceae bacterium | reverse complement strand
CGTCGGCGTGGTTTCGCGCTCCGGCACGCTGACGTATGAAGCGGTGGGCCAGTTGACGAAACTGGGGATTGGTCAATCGACCTGTATCGGCATCGGCGGCGATCCGATCATCGGCACCACGTTCCTTGATGCGATTCAGCTTTTCGAATCGGACCCCGATACGCATGCGATCGTGATGATCGGCGAAATCGGCGGCAATGCGGAAGAGACGGCGGCGGCCTATATCGGAAAGAACGTGAAGAAGCCGGTGGTTGGCTTCATCGCGGGGCAGACCGCGCCTCCCGGACGCCGCATGGGTCACGCGGGCGCGATCATCTCCGGTGGGTCGGGCGCGGCGTCAGACAAGATCAAGGCCATGGAAGCGGCGGGTATTACGGTGTGTTCTTCGCCCGCGCAGATTGGCGAAAATATTCAGAAACGGCTTAAAAAATAGATATGCAGAAGACATTTTCGATCATCAAGCCCGATGCCGTGAAGCTCGGGAACGCGGGAAAGATTCTCGCTCACCTGGAAGCCGCGGGCTTCCGCGTCGCTGCGCTCAAAATGGTGAAGCTCAGCAAGTCGCAGGCGGAAGGCTTTTATGCCGTGCATCGCGAGCGGCCGTTTTTCAACAGCCTGGTCACGTTTATGACAGAAGCTCCGGTCATCGTAATGGCGCTGGAGCGCGAAGACGCGGTGAAGAAGCTGCGTGAAGTGATGGGCGCGACGAATCCGGCCAATGCGGATGCGGGTACGATTCGCAAGCTGTATGCGGAGAGCATCGAGCGGAATTCGATTCATGGTTCGGATGCGCCCGAGACGGCGGCGGAAGAGCTGAAGTATTTCTTCACGACGCAGGAACTGAACCAGATATAGTTCCGTTCGGATTCAGTTTTCCGAGGGCCGGTTGATGTGGTCGATTAAGACCGTGTCAACCGGCCCTTTTGTTGTTTCCAGCTTCACGCCGAGTTGTTCGGGGAGTGCGGTGAAGAGCGACGGGCGAGTGGCGTCTTCGGCGGTGTCTGGCGCCCATTCGAGCGTCCAATCGTACTTGCCGGTGAGGCCGGTCTTATCGATCACCATGATCGGTCATTCCTGCAAGTCCGCGCGCCAGCATTTCGGCAGTCGCCCCGTAACCCCACGCCTGGCCGGGGCCTTTGCGATAAATGCCACGCTGCCTGCCGGTCACCGCTGATGTCATCATGCGCGACCCGCCCTTCGCGATTGTCAGTAGATAAACAGTCGCGCCGCCAGTGTCAGAACGAGGAGCGTAAATCGCATCGCTCATGAAACTGACCGCGGCGGCGCGAGGTTATCAGGTAGCCGAGGCGCAGCTCTGGAGTTCTGTCCCGGGGTGGCTGAAGAAGGCTGTTACATGACGCTTTCGGAACGGTCGCCGGACGTGATCGACGACAACGACGTCTACCGCAACTCTTTGCACTTCGAGGCACAAACCAAGCTGGTCCTGCATGGCAATGGAGAGGGCCCAACGCGAATCCCCTTCGACATCCCACTCCAGGTGAAACGTATATCGTCCGGTGAGGCTCGTCTTATCCAGCACCGGCTGATCCAGACTGAGCGACAGCACGCGCGCCACATTCGCCATGGATACTTTCCGCACGTCCAGACGTCCCTTTGCGACCGCAATATTCCCCTGCGTGGCCGGATCACTTTCACGCAGCTTCGAACCTCCCTCTGAGACAACCATTGCGTAAACCGGCAGTTCTCTCATCTCGTGATGCATACCTACTCCAAAGCGGTCCTTCGATACTGTCTGTACGTCGCAGGGCATTGCGGGTTGGCCGCGCCAGACCGAAGCTACATCGAACGCAGGAGACACAGGCACTGGTTGTGGGGACAAAAGCCTGAATCAGAACTGACAATCCGGTAAAGCTTTCGATCCGGCGCGTCATTCAGGGAAACCGGCGAAGGCTTCCTGGGTTACAACAATCGGTTACGTCAGTTTTGGGAAGGATGTTCGATTTTGTCGATCACCCAGGTATCCACCGGTCCGCGCGTTGTTTCCAGCTTCAGGCCGAGTTGTTCCTGCACGGCGGTGAAGATGGTGGGGCCGGGCGCGTCCAGCGGCTGTTGCTGCGATGTGTTCGGGCCAGGAATGGCGACGCCGGGATCCGGGGTCCATTCCAGTTTCCAATCGTATTTTCCAGTAAGACCGGTCATATCGATCACTGGGCGGCCGACGGTGCTTGCCAGGTTATCCGCCAGCATCTTCATAGGCGCGGCGAAGCCCTGGGCACGGCCGGTATTCATGCTCATCCCCTGGCGCGGACCGGGCGTGGTGACTTCCGTCAGTTTCAAACCGCCTTTCGCGATCACCATGTGATAAATCTGTTCTTCCTTAATTTCTTTGTGGATTGCGAGGCCGAAGCGGTCGGCGAGCAGATTGCGGACCCGCTCCTTCCATTGCTCGTCGCGAATTTTGCGCTGATGGTCGCTCATATCGTGCGAGTCAGGGACCGCCGGAGCGCTTTCGACAGCTTCCGGCTTCGCGGCGATATCGTAACGTTCGGTACTCAGCCAGGCGGGCGCGCCGGAAAGCTGGAAATCGCGAATTCCGTATGCCATGGTCACCAAAGCCCGGATCGGCATGTTTTCACCGCGGAGTCCCCCCGCTTTGTCAGTCATGACCGAACTGCCCTTTGCGTTCGGGTCCGAGGGCTTGATGGAGGCCACCTCGAACTTCAGGGACTTCGCGGCAGGTTGGGCCGTGGCGGGGAACGTAAAGGCCATCGTCGCCAGGACGCTGGCCCAGATTCTTGACATGGCTGTGAGACGCATTGGGGCGATCCGCGTTAGCCGGGACAGCGCATGTAGCTGAAACTGCCGTGCCAGTGAGCGGTAAGCCTTGCCTTTCCGCGCAGATAGCCCCATACTGGACACTCGATAGGCCCAATAACTTCTTTGAATCATCGGCGGAATTGTTTCGCGCGAGAATGAGGAATTCAGGCCACGTTTCACGGGCCGAAAAATAGCCGCCATGCAGCTCGATCGTTACCAGACCGAAGGCTTTTACGACGAGATGTTCGACGCATTCGGGGCTCCTCGCGAGGGGGCGAAGCTGCTGTACGACACCATTGCGTCGCTGGACGACGGGCAGTTCCTTCGGTGCCAGCGCTCCGCCGAACAGATCCTGCTGCAGCTTGGCATCACGTTCAATGTCTATGGAGATTCGGCCGGGGCTGAGCGGATTTTCCCGTTCGACCTGATCCCGCGAATTGTGACTGCGCAGGAATGGGAATGGATCGAACGCGGGCTGAAGCAACGCATCCGTGTTCTCAACACGTTTATCGACGACGTTTATCACGACCAGCGAATCCTGAAGGCCGGCGTTATTCCCGAAGAGGTTATTCGATCGGCGCAGTTCTATCGTCCGCAGTGCATCGGAATCAATCCGCCGCGCGGTGTATGGTGCCACATCACGGGCACGGACCTGGTTCGCGACGGCGACGGCCAGATGTACGTCCTGGAAGACAATTTGCGGGTACCTTCCGGCGTTTCGTACGTTCTCGAGAACCGTGATCTGATGAAGCGGACATTCCCGCAGGTATTCGAAGGGCTGCGGGTGCGCCCGGTGGATGATTATCCGGGAAATCTGCTCGAAACTCTCCAGTCCATCGCTCCGCCCGGCGCCGCGGAGAGTCCGGTCGTGGTGCTGCTGACCCCGGGCGTCTATAACTCCGCCTACTTTGAGCATAGTTTTCTCGCGCGGAAGATGGGCTTGCAACTGGTGGAAGGCAGCGACCTTCTGGTACAGGACAACAAAGTATGGATGCGAACGATCCGGGGGCTCCGCAAGGTCGACGTGATCTACCGGCGCATCGACGACGATTTCCTCGACCCGCTTGCTTTCCGTCCGGACTCGCTGCTCGGTGTTCCCGGTATGATGGACGCGTGGCGGTCAGGCAATGTCGCGTTGGCGAACGCGCCCGGCAACGGAGTGGCGGATGACAAAGTCGTCTATGCCTACTTACCCGACATGATTCGCTACTACGAAAACGAAGAGCCGATCCTGCCCAACGTACCTACGTTTCTCTGCTGGCGCGATGCGGACCGGCAGCACGTTCTGGCAAATCTCGATAAGTTCGTGGTGAAAGCCGCCAACGAGGCGGGCGGCTACGGCATGCTGGTGGGACCGCATTCGACAGCGGCCCAGCGCGAGGATTTCGCGGCGCGAATTACCGCGAATCCCCGGAATTACATCGGCCAGCCGACGCTGTCACTCTCGCGCGTCCCCACACTTGCCGGTGATCATTTCGAAGGACGCCACGTCGATCTGCGGCCGTACATTCTTTATGGCGATGAAATCAAAGTGCTGCCCGGAGGATTGACCCGCGTGGCGCTGCGGAAGGGCTCGCTCGTCGTGAATTCCTCACAGGGCGGCGGCAGCAAGGATACCTGGGTGCTCGCCGGCGCGACAAATGGGAGCGCAGCCTGATGGAACTGCTGAGCCGGGTTGCGGACGCGGTGTACTGGATGGCCCGTTATATCGAGCGCGCCGAAAACGTCGCACGCTATATTGGGGTCAATCTCAATCTGCAGTTCGACCTCCCCGGCGATCCGGCGCAACACTGGCAGTCGCTGATCGATACAAGCGGTGACACGGAAGACTTTGAAGCGCGCTATGGTGTGGCCAGCCAGCAGAATGTGATCAGCTTTCTGACGTTCGATGCCGAAAATCCGAATTCGATTTTTTCGTGCATGCGGGCGGCCCGCGAAAGCGCGCGCTCCATCCGCGAGACGATTTCTTCCGAGATGTGGGAGCAGGTGAACGACATGTATCTGCAGATCTCGGCGCGCCAACTGCCGGCAGCCGAACGACTGCCCGAATTTTACCGGCAACTGCGGCTCGCGTCACACCTTTTTCAGGGCGTGACCGATGGCACGATGACTCACAACGAAGCCTGGCACTTCGCGCGGCTCGGCCGCAAGCTCGAACGCGCCGACAAGACGTCGCGGATTCTGGACGTCAAGTACTTCATGCTGCTGCCGTCGCTCAGCGATGTCGGCACGCCGTACGACGATATTCACTGGTCGGCGGTCCTCAAATCCGTCAGCGG
>DASYCD010000021.1:0-2287 GCA_036500405.1 Bryobacteraceae bacterium | reverse complement strand
GCGCAAACGCTGGGCGACGCCTTCCGCGGCGTCCACTATTACGACGGCCAGGTCTCCGCAACCGACCCCGCCAGCGCGCATGCCGGCTATAACCAGCTACTCGAAATCGTGAAAGCGCTGACCGGCGAAGGCCGTGCACCGAAGGAAGTAATCACGTCCGGAACTCCGGCATCACCCGCGGCGCTGAGCCACCCCGGTCTCCGCGCCGGCCCTTTCCGCCACCGAATCTCGCCGGGCACGGTCATCTACAACGACATGTCGAGCCTGAAGCAACTCCCCGGCCGCGGCTACGAAGCGGCGGTGGTGGTGCTGACGACCGTTATCAGCCACCCCAGCGCGAATCTTTTCACCTGCGACGCCGGCCACAAAGCCGTCTCAGCCGACGCCGGCGTACCTACCTGCGAAGTCGTCGGCCACCCGGATTTCGCCCCGCAGAAGCCAAGCGAGGAACACCTGCCGATCGCCGTCCCGGCAGGGACGCCCCTCCCGCCCATTGGCAGTCAACTCTACCTGATCCCACGCCACGTCTGCCCGACCGTCAACAACTTCGACGAAGCGCTGATGGTGGTCAATGGAAAGGTCGAGCGGCAGGAACGAGTCACAGCCCGCGGTCACGAATCCGGCTGCCACTAAGAACTAGTGGTGATCGTGCCGCCACTCCCAGTAGGCCTCCCGGTCACCAGGCGAAAGTCTTCGATAGTCAGTATGGGGACGATGCCGGTCCGACTCCCACCGGCTGTAAGGCCCCACCTCGGCTGAACTCCACCGGTGGTAGTCCGAATAGCGAGTGTCGTAATAGCGCCCGCGAACCGCGCATCCCGACACGGATAACAGCGTCACGGCAGCAAACGCCGCCATGCTCAAGAAATGTGCTGGTCTTCGCATACACCAGACCTCGGGCAATCGAATTGCCAAAGCCAACGCTTACGCCAGGACCGCGCCGATTTTCTTCGTTGCTGTCGGGAACTTCCCGATTCCCGCGCCAACCACCTCGTCGGCCACAGTCACGTAAACATCGCCCACCGTGCCCGTGATCTTCGTGTGGCTCCCGCGCGCAAGCTTCGGACTCCCACCCGCAACGATCATCGCGAGCCCGCTATTCTTATGCGGATTCGCCTCCGCGTGTTCATGCACGTAGACCGTTGTCGTGTGGTCGTACAGCGAACCATCGCCTTCCTTCACCGACTCCAGCTTCGAAACGAAGTACGCGAACTCTTCCACATGCCAGCGGCAGATATCGCGGAGCACGCGCTGCCCTTCCACGCCATCCGCGCCCTGCGTCTTGCCTTCCGCGTGCGTGTAATCGTGATGCCGCGCCGACGTATATCCCAGCCACGGAAACCGCGTAATGCTCTGGCACTTGGTCAACATGTACGACGCCACGCGAGTCTGCCGCGTCGCAAATGCCTGAACCAGCAGATCGCTCTGCAGCTTCGCAATGCGCGGCCAATCCTTCATATCGCCATCGAAATCCGGCGCAGCCACCTTCGCGTACTCGGGCGGCAGCCCGGCAATCGCCCGCTCCAGGTCGCGAATACCCGAAAGATGCTCGTCCACGCGAGCTTTATCCTCCGTCGGCAGCTTCTTTTCGAGCGCCGTCGCATCCGCCATCACCGCATCCAGAATGCTTTTCTTGCGATTGACCCAGCCTTCTTCCTGCGCGCCGAACAATCGGTCGAACAGCTGATGTGGAATCATCTCCGGCGGCAACGCTCGCTCATATCCGGCCCAGCTCATATTGCGCTGCATGCTCTCGCCGAATGATTCCTGCGTCACACCGATCTGCAGCGACCGGAAACGCGAATCACCGCCAATCTTCGAAGCAATAATCTGATCGATCGACGGACCGCTCGGTCCACGGCCAGTGAAATCGGTGCCGGTCATCAAACCGCTCATCGAATTCGTGTGCCCGTTACCCTTGCCGTTCGCCGCAGCGTTATCCACGCCGCTCAGCACATGGACATCGTGCCGCCACGCCGCCAGCGGGGCAAGGCACGGCGTGATCTCGTAATCCGTCCCTTCTTCCGAGGGGATCCAATAACGTTCCGGAATGCCGTTGCCGTTGAACCACAGCACGAAGCGCGATTCAATCGGTTTCGCCGGAGTTCCCGTCGCAGGTTCGGCCGCATACGCGGTTCCGATCGAATTGAACATCGAGATCAGCGGCGGCAACCCCACCGCGATTCTCGCGCCCGCCAGAGTCATGCCCTTCAGCATGCTCCGCCGGGAAGTCCTGAGCCGGTTAGTGATTACTTGCGACACGCGTTACACCCCTTCCTGCCTGGGA
>DASYCD010000020.1:0-3384 GCA_036500405.1 Bryobacteraceae bacterium | reverse complement strand
CGGGAGCAGTCGTCAGGAGTGTCTCTATTGCAAAGCTCTCCCACGTTTGTCCGATGACCGGATGCCCGAGGAGTTCCTCTTTACCGCGAATTCCGAGCAGGAACCAGTCTTTTCCCTGCGTTGTTATGCCAGGGCTGTAGCGCCTGGTTGTGGGCGAGCATCGTCCAGAAGCGGCGGAGCGTTTCGGCCGGTACGCGGGAACCGAACTGCGGAATGTCGCGTTCCAGGTAGGTCTGGATAAAGCCGCGGCGCCATTCGAACACTTTTGGTGTCATTTTCTGCCAGATAGCTGCGGGAAAACCACCGCGCATCCAGAGTTGATCGATCAATGATGGGCCGGTTTCGAGAATATCGAAAGGCCCGAGTTCCAGATAAGCGATTCGACCCGCCAGACTTTCGCTGGTTTGCCGAAGCAGATCCATGGCAGCCGATCCGAGAAAGAGAAAGCGGCCGTTGGCTTTTCCTTGCCCCTGCCGGGCCCGCCGGGCAAGTATTTGTGTAAATCTGGAGGCTTCCTCCATAATTGCACAATTTATTATTTAGTGTATATGTATCAAACAGTTGCGGTTGTGCAGAGAATCAGATTCGGCATCTTTCGCGATATTTTCGCAGCAATTCGTAGAGGACTACTCCTCCAGCCGTAGCTACGTTGAGGGAGTGCTTACGGCCGAGCATCGGGATGCGGACGTGAGTGTCGGCTTCGGCGGCGAGTTCGGGGGTGAGGCCGTCGGTTTCGTGCCCAAACAGGATGCAGACGGGGAAGCGGGGCTGCCAGTCAAACAGATCGACGGCGTGGACGCTTGTTTCAATGGCAGCGATTTCGTAGTGGCGGGTGCGAAGTTCCTCGACCTGGCGGCGGGGGTTCGGCACGTGCTTCCAGGGGACCGTTTCCTCCGCGCCGAGGGCTGTTTTCGTGATCATCTTCTGGGGCGGATAGCCCGTGATTCCCGCCAGATAGAGACGTTCGAGACCTACCGCATCGGCGGTGCGGAAGAACGCCCCTACGTTATAGAGGCTGCGGACATTTTCCAGCAGAACTGCCGCCGGGAGGGGGCCAATACCGGTCCAGCGGGCGGAGGCCTCGGTGGCACGGAACGGAACTCTTTCGTCACCCAATCGTAAATATCTCTCCTATCCCGGCGCCCGCCGTCTAAAATAAGAGCTTAAGCAATGTTGTCCATAGTTGTCCCCATCCACAACGAAGAACTGTCCATTCTGCCGCTCTACGACCGCCTCACGGCGGTGATGGCGCAGATCGGACGGCCCTACGAGATTCTGTTCATTGACGATGCGTCCACCGACCGCAGCTATGAACTGCTGGCCAATCTCATCCAGACGGATTCGCGGCTGAAGGTGGTCAGGCTTCGCCGCAACTTCGGGCAGACCGCGGCGCTCTCCGCCGGATTCCATGAAGCGCAGGGGGATGTGATCCTCGCGATGGATGGTGACCTGCAGCACGCCCCCGAAGACATTCCGGCGCTGCTAAAGCCGATCGACGAGGGCTATGACATCGCGAGCGGCTGGCGGCATGAGCGCGCCGATAACGCGGTCACGCGGCGGCTGCCTTCGAAGATTGCCAATTGGCTGATGGCGAAGGCGTCCGGCATGGATCTGCACGACTTCGGGACTACCTTCAAGGCATACCGCCGCGAAGTGCTCGAGGACGTGCATCTGTACGGCGAGCTCCATCGCTTCATTCCCGCGTTGGCGAGCTTCTATGGCGCTCGCGTGGTGGAAGTGCCGATCCAGAATCCTCCGCGGGGCGGCGGCGCTTCGCACTATGGGCTGAGCCGCACATTCCGGGTGATGTTCGACATCCTGACGATTCGGTTCCTGCTGAAGTATGCGACGCGTCCGATGCATTTCTTCGGAGCAATTGGGTTGGCGGGAACGACGGCGGGATCGGGCATTCTCGGCTTCTGCCTGCTGAAGAAGCTGTTCACGAGCGTGGATATCATCCAGGAGCACGGGCCGCTGATGCTGGCGGGCGCGCTGATGCTGCTGGTAGGGTTGATGATGTTTTCGACCGGGCTCATTGGTGAGCTGGTGATGCGGACGTATTTCGAATCGCAGGACCGGCGCATCTATGCGGTGCGGGAGATTCTCACGCATCCGGAGAAGTCGTCGGTGGCGCAGGCTTAATCTCCAAATTCGGCCGCGCGGTGCCAGCGATCCTCAAACAAATGCCGCATGGCTTCCGCGAAGCCGGCATGGGCGAACACGATCGAAGTCCAGGCAGGAATGCTGACCACCGGATCGAGGAGCGCGACCAGACCCTGATGGCCGTCGAAGAGGGCGAGTTTCATGGGAAGCGACGGCGCCTGCCGAATCTCCACTCCGGCCTGCGCGTATTCCGTAAGGCGCTGGCGATGCGAAGCGTGAAGCGTTCCGGTTTCAATCAGAAGGCGGCAGGAAACGCCCTGCGTTCTCGCTTTGCGGACCAGCTTCTCTTCCAGCGGGTCGACGGCGTAAGGAGGACGCGAGAATTCCAGATATTCGGTGCGGACCTCATTGAGCATGCGGCGATACTCGGCGGCGGTCTGCGAAGGTTCGGCGACGATGCGAAGAAAGTCGAGCGTGCCGCGTCCGCCTTTGCCTTCGGAGTAGAGACCATTCAGGTCTTCCATCAGATTGTTCGCGGCGCGGGATTTGCCGGCGAGATCGTGCTCGATCAACTGACGCTTGCGGGCCAGCCATGACGGAATCGCGAGATTCGGCTCGACTGCGGAGAAGAGTTTTGTACGGTCCTGTACCACCCGCGCGAATCCACGCTCTACCAGGCTATCCAGTACTTCGTAAATTTTCTGGCGCGGGACGCGAGCGCGAGGAGCGAGTTCGAGCGCTTTGAAACGTGAATGCCCCAGGAGCACGAGGTAGGTTCGGGCTTCATAAGCGTTCAGCCCAAGTTGCTGCAAACCCATCCAAAATTGCTGGTAATCGGCCTCGCCCGGAGTCTTCATGCCACTCTCACTCTACCCGATTTGATATGCCCGTTGTCGTCATGGTACTACCGGGACCATGGTACTGATAAGCCCGGGTTTAACTTGACTGGTTGGTACTATAAACCTAGACTAAGGGTTCGGGAGCACATTACGAAGTGGCAAGAGTTGTAAGCACCACATCATCGCCGGTCGCCAATGGCCTATCCAATGGTATCGTACCGGCAATTCGCGTTTTGATCGCGGATGACAAGAGCCTGTTTCGGGACGGGCTGTCGAATCTGGTCGCGGCACAAAAGGATCTTTTTGTGGCGGGCACCATCGACAGCGCGGCGAACGCGAATGAACAGATTCGCCAGATCCGGCCAGACATAGTACTGCTGGGCTGGCAGGCGGGTTCGCCTGTCAGTCAAAGGATCTTCGCCTCGATCCAGGAAGGAAAGCT
>DASYCD010000019.1:0-11517 GCA_036500405.1 Bryobacteraceae bacterium | reverse complement strand
GGTCGCCCAGGGACAAAAGCTCCACGACCAGCCCATCGGCCTTCCCAAGCAGAAGGATATTCCGCTCTACGGCTACGCACTGCAGTGCCGCGTCACCACCGAGGACCCCACCAACAACTTCACGCCGGACTACGGCCGTCTCCAGACTTATCGTTCGCCTGCGGGCTTCGGCGTGCGTCTCGACGGCGGCTCGGCGTACAGCGGCGCCACCATCACGCCCTACTACGATTCGCTGCTCGTCAAGATCAGCTCCTGGGCGCGCGAATTCGACCACGCCTGCAACCGCGCCGACCGCGCTCTGCGTGAGTTCCGGGTGCGCGGCGTCAAGACCAACATTCCGTTCCTCGAGAACGTGGTCAACCACCCCGACTTCCGCGCGGGCAATGTCACCACCTCTTTCATCGATCAGACGCCGGCCCTCTTCAACTTCTCGCCGCGCAAAGATCGCGCGACCCGCATCCTCACGTTCCTGGGCGAGACGATTGTCAACGGCAGTCCCGAAGTCGCCGGCAAGACGAAGCCAAAGGAATTCCGTCCGGCTCCCATTCCACCGCGCGTCAATGCGCCCCCGCCACGGGGTACCCGGCAATTACTCGATGAAATGGGCCCGAAGAAATTTGCCCAGTGGATGACCGCGCAGCCCGGCCTCCTGATCACCGACACCACGTTCCGCGATGCCCACCAGTCGCTCATGGCGACCCGTATGCGCGGCGCGGACATGCTGTCGATCGCGAATTTCGTCTCGCACCACCTGCCCAACCTCTTCAGCCTCGAAATGTGGGGCGGCGCAACATTCGATGTCTCGATGCGTTTCCTCCTCGAGGACCCGTGGTCGCGCTTGCGCAAACTGCGCGCGGCTGTCCCGAACATCTGTTTCCAGATGCTGTTCCGCGCCTCAAACGCGGTGGGCTACACGGCTTATCCCGATAACGTAGTCCGCGAGTTCGTCCTCGAAGCGGCGCGCCAGGGGATGGATATCTTCCGCATCTTCGATTCGCTCAACTGGCTGCCGAACATGAAGGTCGCGATGGAAGCGGTCCAGGATACGGATCGCCTCTGCGAAGCCGCCATCTGCTACACCGGGGATATCCTCGATCCCACACGCACGAAGTATTCGCTGAACTATTACGTCCGCATGGCGAAAGAGCTGGAGAAGATGGGTGCGCACATCCTCGCCATTAAAGATATGGCCGGTCTGCTTCGCCCTTACGCCGCCGAGGTTCTGGTGGGCGCCCTGCGCGATGAAATCGGCATCCCGATCCACTTCCACACGCACGACACCAGCGGATTGAATGCAGCCTCCATTCTCAAAGCCGCCGACGCTGGCGTCCACGCCGTCGACGCCGCCATCTCCTCGATGAGCGGTCAAACCAGCCAACCAAACCTGAACTCCATCGTGGCCGCGCTGCAGCACACACCGCGCGATACCGGTCTCGATATGAACGCTCTCGATCAGTGCGCCGACTACTGGGAGACGATTCGCGCCTGGTATGCGCCCTTCGATACAGGTCCGAAAAGCGGCACTGCCGAAGTCTACCTGCACGAAATGCCAGGCGGTCAGTTCACCAATCTCAAAGCGCAGGCGGAATCGCTCGGCCTCGGCCCCAAGTGGCCGGAGATCGCCCGTATGTACCGCGACGTCAACATGGCCTTCGGCGATATTGTCAAGGTCACGCCATCCAGCAAAGTGGTCGGCGATCTGGCGCTGTTTCTCATCAGCCATGACATGACGATCGAACAGTTCCTCGCCCTGGAGCCTGGCCACAACGTTTCGCTGCCGCATTCGGTCGTCGATATGTTCGAAGGTTCTCTCGGCGAGCCGGAAGGCGGCTGGCCGCAACACGTGAAGGAGATTGTCCTGAACGGCAAGCCCTCGCGTCCCGGTCGCCCCGGCGAACATCTGCCGGCTGTCGATTTCGAAGCTGTCAACGAGGAAGTCGCCGTCGCCATCGGGCGCAAGCCCGGACACGACGAAGTTCTCAGCTACCTGATGTACCCTGACGTCTTCGTGAAATTCGCCAAAGCTCAGGCCGCTTATGGCGACGTCGATATCCTCCCCACCCCGCAGTTCTTCTACGGCATGCAGAAGGGTGAGGAGATCACGGTCGATATTGAGCCAGGGAAAACGCTCGTCGTAAAATTCCTGACCGTGAGTGACTCGCATCCCGACGGTACCCGTACTGTGTTCTTCGAGATCAACGGTCAGCCGCGCGAGGTGGATGTTCGCGACCGAAGTCTGCAATCGTCGATCGCGGCCCGCGCCAAAGCAGATCCCGGCAACCCCGGACAGGTGGGCGCACCGCTCCCGGGCCTCGTGACCGCGGTTACCGTGAATCAGGGCGCCTCGGTGAAAAAAGGAGACAAGCTCCTCGTCATCGAAGCAATGAAAATGCAGAGCACTGTTTACGTACCCGCCGACGGTAAGCTAACGAAGCTGATCGCCCAGGTCGGCATGCAGGTGGAAGCCAAGGACCTGCTCGCCGTCATCGAATAACGGCGGAAGCGATCCTCCGCTCTTGAAATGGCGAGTGGTTTGCTCCACTCGCGGTGTGGCACACCGAAGCGTGCTTTCAGGAACCCCCGACGCCCCCACCCGCCGAAGCCGTGGCCGCGTCGAAATCCCGCGTGACGTCAACGAGGCAGACATCATCGCGGACGGTCGTTCCGTCCATCTGACGAACCTGAAAAAGCCGTTCTGGCCGGAAGATTCCATTACCAAGCGGGATTTGCTGCAGTACTACGCCGATATTTCCTCCTTCCTGCTCCCACATCTGCGCGACCGGGCTATGGTGATGAAGCGTTATCCCGACGGAGCCCACGGCAAATTCTTTTTCCAGAAGCACGCCCCGGATTCGAAGCCCGACTGGGTGCCGGTCTGTACGATCAGCCACCCGTCCGCGAACCTCGTGGATTTTCCCGTGGTCCAGGATTTGGCCGGGCTCCTCTGGGTCGTCAATCTCGGCTGCATCGACCTCAACCCCTGGTATGCGCGCTGCGATGACGCCGATAAGCCCGACTACATGCACTTCGATCTCGACCCGACGCCCGGCGCCACGTTCAAACACGTCATCGAATCCGCGCTGATACTGCGTGACGCGCTTCTGAAGCTGAAGGTCGAGAGCTACCCGAAAACCACCGGATCGCGGGGCATTCACGTCTACATTCCGATCGTACGCGGCCCGGATCAGAAGCAGGTTTGGGAATTTACCAAAGCGTTCGCGAAAGATCTGGAAGCGGCGCACCCGAAGGTCATCACGGCGGAATATCGCGTCGCCAACCGGCCGGAGAAACACGTCCTCGTCGACTACAACCAGAACGCCTGGGGCCGAACTCTGGCGTCCGTCTATTCCGTCCGTCCGAAGACGCACGCGCCGGTTTCCATGCCGGTGCGATGGGAGGAAGTGGAGAAGGGCCTCGCGATTGAAGACTTCCGAATAGATAACGCGCCCGCGCGTATCCATCGCGAGGGCGACCTGTTCCGCCCGCTGCTGTTGCAGCGCGGCCGCGTACGTCTGGAAAAACTCCTGTGAAGCTGCCGATCGCCATCCCGTTTCTGCCGATGGAAGCGAAGCTGGTCGCGAAGATCCCCACCGGCGAGGAATGGCAGTACGAGCCCAAATGGGACGGCTTCCGCTGCCTGGCGTTTCGCTCCGGCGAAGAGAATGAACTGCAATCGAAATCCGGCCAGCCGCTCACCCGTTATTTCCCGGAAATCGTCGAAGCCCTCGACGCACTGGCGGCAAAGCAATTTGTTCTGGATGGCGAGCTGATCGTGCCGCTGGAAGGCCGCCTGTCGTTCGATTCCCTGCTGCAGCGCATTCATCCTGCCGCGAGCCGCGTCGCGAAGCTTTCGAAGGAAACGCCCGCGCGTTTTATCCTTTTCGACCTCGTAGTGGATGCCGAGGGCGAATCCCTGATCGAAGACCCGCTCAGCGAGCGCCGCAAAAAGCTGGAGAAGTTCGCGGCAAGATATCTGAAAAAATCGAAGATAATCGAGCTCTCCACCGCGACCCGGGATATCGCGGTCGCAAAACACTGGCTCTCCGGCCTGCGCGGGCAGCTCGATGGCGTCGTCTGCAAGCGCGTGGAAGAGGCGTATATCTCAGGCGAGCGGGCGATGCTCAAGGTCAAAAACATGCGCTCGGCGGATTGCGTGGTCGGCGGATTTCGTTACGCCTCGGCGAAAAAGGTGGTCGGCTCGCTCTTGCTCGGGCTTTATGACAAGGAGGGGCGGCTGAACCACGTCGGCTTCACGTCGTCGATCCCCCTCGCCGAGCGCGAAAAGCTGACGAAAAAACTGGAAAAGCTGATCGAACCGCCTGGTTTTACCGGCGCCGCTCCCGGCGGCCCAAGCCGCTGGAGCACCGAGCGATCCGCCGAATGGCAGCCGCTGAAGCCGTCGCTCGTAGTCGAAGTCCAGTACGACCATTTCACCGGCGCCCGCTTTCGCCACGGCACAAAACTGCTCCGCTGGCGTCCAGACAAAGATCCGGAGCAATGCACCCTCAAACAGACAGCTTTTGAAAGCAAAATCGAGCTTACCGAATTGATCGAACCTTGATCAGGTCTTCAACGAACCGCTGATATTCCATGTGCCGCTGATCTTCATCCGGCGCGCGCAGGATCGATGATGGATGAACCGTCGATGTCGCGTGTTTCGCCCAGATATGCTCGACGAACTTTCCACGTTCCTGTGTCACCCGATAAGCTCGTCCGAAAACCGACTGAGCCGCCGTTGCCCCGAGCGCGACGAGCACCTCGGGCTTGACCACTTCGATCTCCGCTTCGAGCCAGGGCCGGCACGCATTCGTCTCACCTGCGCTCGGCTTCTTGTGCAACCGTCGCTTGCCCCGCTCTTCGAATTTGAAATGCTTCACGGCGTTTGTCACGAAAACTTCCGTGCGGTCAATCCCCGCCTCTTCGAGCGCTCGATTGAACAACCTCCCGGACGGGCCGACGAACGGATGCCCCGCTTTATCTTCTTCGTCGCCCGGCTGCTCGCCGATGAACAAAATCGAGGAAGACTTCGGGCCTTCGCCGAAAACCGCCTGCGTCGCGTACTTGTAGAGATCGCAGCCGCGGCAGCGCTGGACCACCTCCCGCAGCACGGGGAGCGTATGGCGCTCCGGCAAATAATCGGCGGCAGTCACGCAGCCCGCTTCCGCTTCGGCTTTGGTTTCTGAGCTCCCAGACTTTTCTTCAGCGCCTCCATCAGGTCGATCACTGGCGCTTTCTGGCGCTTCGCCGGATGCTTCGCCACGCGCTCGCCCTTTTCCTTTTGCTCGATCAATTTCTCCACGTTCTCGCGATAGGCGTCGCGGAACTCCTGCGG
The DNA here is from genome assembly GCA_036500405.1 of Bryobacteraceae bacterium. Lineage (GTDB taxonomy): Bacteria > Acidobacteriota > Terriglobia > Bryobacterales > Bryobacteraceae > BOG-234. The sequence continues at coordinate 6,185 of DASYCD010000019.1, read as the reverse complement.
CTTAAATGGAGCAGCAAGGCTCTTGATGAGTTGCGCCGCGAGTTCGAGCTCTTTCTTAGTGGCTTCGGCCTTCTTCGGAATCGCCTGCCGGTTCGAGACATGCAGCTCAGCTGGATAAAAAAGCGTGTGGAGCACGAGGCTGTCCTGGTCGGGCCGGATCAGGACGATGTGCTCGCGATTGTGCATCGCGAGCTTCGCAATCGCGTAATGTCCCGAGTCCTCCAGCGCCTTCAGGAACAGCGCGTACGGCTTCGTGATTTCCTCGCCCGGCGCGACGTAATACGAGCGCTCGAAGTAAATCGGATCGACGTCCGCTTCCCTGACGAACTGGACAATCTCCATCGTCGAAGCAGTCGCCGGCGCAATCGCCTCCAGTTCTGCGTCTTCAACCACAACGTAATTGTCTTTGCCCGACTCGTAACCTTTGACAATGTCCGCCCGATCAATCGGCTTATCTTCCGCGGCGCAGTAAAAAACTTCCTTCACGCGCGAGAGATCCTTCTTATGCAGCATGTGAAAGTGCACCGATTCCGGACGCGCCGCCGCGTATAACTTCACCGGAAACGAAACCAGCCCAAAGCTGACGTAACCTTTCCAGACAATCGCTGCCATACCTATTTCTCCTTCGCCGCTTTGGCAATCCCCGCCATCAGCCTTCTCGAAAGCACCGACCGTGGTTTCTCCGCCTCAATATCGATCGTCGAAGCGTAGCGATCTCGATGCTTGATGAGCAGCCACTTGGGCTTCCCGTCGTTGCTCGTGCGGACCAGAACCCACGAGCCCTTCAGCTTGGACCCCTTCAACGTAAACTTGAGCTCGCCCTTGCGAAGCGCTTCACCGGGGTCAGGCGTTTCCGGCTCGGGCGCCCAGGTCCCGCGATCCCACAACATCACGGTGCCGCCCCCATATTCGCCCTCGGGAATGATTCCCTCGAATCCGCCGTATTCGAGCGGATGGTCTTCCACTTCCATCGCGAGCCGCTTCACCGAAGGATCGAGCGATGGCCCTTTCGGAACGGCCCAGGAGCGCAACACGCCGTCCCACTCCAGGCGGAAATCGTAGTGGAGGTGACTGGCCTGGTGCTTCTGAATAACGAACGAAAGCGCCTTCGCAGCCGACCTCCCTACCCGGCCACGCGGCTCTGAGGTGACTTTGAAATCCCGTTTTTCGTGATACTTCGCGAGAGGCATCACCGCTTGCGACTTGCAAGCAGGGGGCCAAGTTCTGCAAACGAAAGCGCGTTGAGCACCTCTTGGCGGCTCAGTCCCGCGCGCCTCGCGACGTCAATTCCGTATCGCACCAAACGAAAATCTCGCAGCGAATGCGCGTCGGTATTGATGACAATTCGAATCCCCGCCTCAGCCGCCGCCCTCACGTTCTCCGCCGACAGATCCAGCCGGTCGGGGCTGGAATTGATTTCAAAAAAACACCCGCGCTCGGCAGCGTGCCGGATGATCCGCTTCATATCGAGCTCATACCCGGGCCGTTTCAGCAGTAGCCGGCCGGTCGCATGGCCGAGCATTGTGAAATAGCGGTTATCCATCGCGCGCAGGATGCGCTCCGTCTGTTCCCGCTTATCCAGACCGAATCGCGAATGAATCGAACAGACCGTGTAATCGAGCTCGCGCAGCAACTCATCCGGATAGTCCAACGTCCCATCCACCCGAATATCGACCTCGGCCGATTTCAGAACGCGAATCCCGTCGAGGCGTTCGTTCCACTGATCGATCTCGCGAATCTGCTCCCACAGCTGTTCTTCCGTCTGGCCGCCGGCGATCTTGAGACTCTGCGAATGGTCGGAGATTCCGATGTATTCGTAACCGCGCTGCCGCGCTTCCGCAGCCATCTGGCCGATCGTGTTGCGTCCGTCGCTGGCGGTCGTGTGCGAATGCATTTCGCCGCGAATATCGGCGACTGTGACCAGTGTGGGATTCGCATCCAGGTCGCCCCAGCCTTCCCGCAGTTCCGGCTCGATGAAAGGCAGCCCGCACGAGCGGTAGACTTCAGCTTCTTCCGCCACCGCGGTTTTCGCAGGCTTGCAGCCCCGCCGCGCCAGCTGCCGAAGATGCTTCGCAGACCCGGTCGCCTTCACCAGAGCCGATCCCCACTCCGAAGAATCGGCGTGCGTAAGCCGCAATACCAAACCAGCCGGAAGCTGAAACAAGCCCTCGCGCTGCTTTACGGAAAGCGGAATCGTGCCGCCGCCGAACTCCTCCATCCATCGGCAAACACCCGCAAAATCCGTTGTTTCGACAAGGAATGAAAGTTCGGAAATTGTTTCGACCCGCCGCCGATAATCACCCGCGGCCTCCACGCGGCTCGCCCGGCATCTTTCGAGCAGAAACTTCTCCACCGCCTCTGCAATCGGGTCTGTTTCGTAGAGAAGAAATTCCGATTTCTCTGCTAAAGCGCGCTGCACCGATAGAGCAGCGCGTCCGCCCACCGCTCTCGCGATCTCCCCGCTTGCGAGCGCCTCGCGCAGGCCCTCTACGTCACTAATCCCGAGCTTCCGAAAAATCCGCAGCGCCAGCTTCGCATCCAGCCCCGGATATGCCGCAATCGCCGCACGCTCGGGCGTCGCCTGCCCTCGCAGCGTTTCCAGTTGCCGCAGCGTCCCTGTGTTGACGATCTCCCGAATCGCCGACGCGATGCCAGTGCCAATCCCCGGATATTGCGTCAGATCGACGTCATTCCGCACCAGCTCATCGAAACTCTCTCCCAGAGTCCGAATAGTGCGCGCCGCGCGGCGCCAGGCTTTCACGCGAAATGCATTGCCCTTCTGGTCCGCCAGAAAATGGGCCAGCGACAGCAGTTTATCCGCAATGGCAGCGTTGCCGATCGCCACACGCACCCCGCCCCCGGGCACGGTGCAATCAGATCTCCAGAATCACCGGCATGATGAGCGGCCGCCGCTGCGCTTCGCGGCTGATGAAACGCTTGAGGTCCGCGCGAATCTTCTCCTTCATCACGCCCCAATCCGATTTCTCTTCGTCGCTCGATCCCTCGAGCGTGCGCTCCACCGCCTCGCGCGCGTTCGCCATGAAGGCCGGATCATGATCAAGCCCAAACCCACGGCTCACCAGTTCGGTCGATTCAATACGGCCTGAATGTTTGTTGATCGCGATGATCGGGATCACGATACCGTCCTCCGAGATCACCTTGCGGTCGCGGATCACCATATCGCCCACCACTTCACCGACCGCGCCCGAATCGATGCAAACGCGGCCCACCGTAACGCGTCCCGCGCGCCGCGCCCCCTGGTCATCGAACTCCAGCACATCGCCGGTTTCGAGCACGAACGTCTCCTCGAGCCCGAGATTGCGCAGATGCTCCGCCAGCCGCGCATGCTTCGAAAGCTGACGATACTCGCCGTGGACCGGCACAAAATATTTCGGCCGCACCAGATTCAGCACAAGCCGCAGCTCTTCCATGGAGCCGTGCCCCGAAACGTGCAGCGGCGGATTCATGCTGCCGTAAATCACGTCCGCGCCGCGCCGCGAAAGATGATCAACCATGCGGAAAATCGTTTTCTCATTCCCCGGAATGATGCGCGAGCTCAGCACCACCATGTCGCCTTCGTCAACCGAAATGTGTTTGTGATTATTGACGGCCACGCGCGAAAGCGCCGACATCGGTTCGCCCTGGGTGCCCGAAATCAGCACGGTGACCTTCGATCGCTTCGTGTTGCCTACATCCTGCGGGCGGATGAGGACGCCATCCGGAATCGACAGCAGCCCGTGACGGTGCGCAATCTCCACCACCGAATTCATGCTGCGCCCAACCAGCGCTACCTTGCGGTTGTTCTCATGCGAAAGATTCAGGACAACCTGCAGGCGATGGATCGACGAGCTGAAGCAGGACACAAACAGCCGGCTCTCCGCCCGATGAAACAGATCTTCGAGCCTCGGCCGCACCGCGCGCTCGGAATCCGAATAGCCGGGCCGATCCGCATTCGTCGAATCCGAAAGCAGCAGCAGCACGCCGCGCTTCCCGTAATCGGCGAGAGTGTGCAGATCGAAAAGTTCGTTGTCGATCGGCGTAGGGTCGACTTTGAAATCGCCGGTATGAATCACAACGCCAAGCGGAGTCGTGATCGCCAGCGCCACCGCGCTCACAATCGAATGCGTGACGTGAATCAGCTCGACTTCAAACGGCCCGATAGTGACGCGATCCTTCGGTTTCTGCGGATGCAGATCGGGATTGTGAACGTCGTATTCCTCGAGCCGGCGCTCGACGAGCGACAACGTGAACGGCGTTCCGTAAACCGGCACGTCGAATTCGGAAAGGAAAAACGCCACCGCGCCAATGTGGTCTTCATGGCCGTGCGTCAGCAGCAGCGCGCGAACGCATTCGCGATTTTCTTTGAGATAAGTCAGATCGGGCGTGACAATATCGACGCCGAGGAGTTCGTCCTCCGGGAACATCATCCCCGAGTCGATAACCACGATGTCATCGCCGTAGCGAATACACATCATGTTCATGCCGAATTCGCCCAATCCGCCCAGCGGCACGATCTGCAGTTTTTTGTCTGACATTTTCGGTATAGAAGTCGAAGTAAATCAGATTCTAACGCGACGGTTGGTCATCCCGTTGCATCCAACACCTCGATGTCTGAAAATCATCAGTTACTTGACGTGATCCGGAACCGCTGGAGTCCGCGCTCCTACAATGACCGTGAGGTGGAACCCTGGAAGCTTCGCGCTCTCTTCGAGGCCGCCAGTTGGGCTGCCTCCTGCTTCGGTGAGGAACCCTGGCGGTATATCGTCGCCTCCCGTGCAGACCGTCCCGAGTTCGACCGGCTCCTCCATTTGCTGGTCGAAAAAAATCAGAACTGGGCCCAGCACGCCGGCGCGCTCGCGATCTCTTTCGGGAAGAAGACCTTCACCCAGAACGGCGCCCCCGATCGGTGGGGCCTGCACGATACCGGCACATCGTTCGGGCAAATGAGCCTTCAGGCCGTGGCGCTGGGCCTCCACGTCCACGGGATGGGAGGTTTCGACGCCGATCGCACTCGGAAGGAATTTAACGTTCCGGACGATTTCGAGGTCGGCGCGGCCATGGCGATCGGGTACGTGGACGGCGATGGCGCCCCTCCCGAGGGGCGGAAACGGAAGCCGCTTGAACAATTCCTCTTTTCGGGCGATTGGGGACGTCCGGCCAGCTTCTGAATTGCCCTTAGTTGCAGCATCCGGGCTCTGAGCGCGCCCGGAAGCGGTTATTCCCTGCCCTGACCCCACTTCTAGATCCCCCGCGCGTTGTAGGGCGCTACGCAAAGAGGCCCGGTTCTCACGAACCGGGCCTCGAACGCACCCTGTCTTATCAGGGCTTCGATTGGGAGAATCATTTTCGACGGCTTCAACAAGAACCGGCAAAAACTTTAGTGATTGGATAGTAAAGCCTCCGAAGCCACCTCGTCAAGCCGAAAAAAATTCCCGTTTTGTCCACAAGGTAAATGCATGAGTTCCAGCGTCTTGCGAAAGCTGTGGATTTCCAGTTGAAATCACAATCGATTCGTGCATTCCCGCCCGGTGATGGGTCAAAAAAGCTGCAACATCCAGCAGACAGAAGACTTAACGCTTACCTGTGAGGTGCAGGGAGATCATTTCCTCCCCCCCTCCGGCTGAATCCGCTCGTCTAAATACGTACCGCATCCCACCGAACGCAAGCCCGCCGGCAAGGCACAGCGCGATGAGCACGCCGCACAAAACCGCGATATTCAATAACAAGTTACCGGCATTGTTCTTGAGCGAAGGCGGCGGCTCCGCCATGGTCACTTCCGCCTGATATCTGACCTGAGCCAGCAGCCGCTCCGCCTCATCCGGATTCACCGGATGGAGCGCGATCGCCACCAGCGGACCTGAGCGTTTCGCCACAGTTCCGGGAATGGAAGCGAAGGCCGGATACTGCTTCTGAGCCATCTCGATCCCCGGGAAGTTGAAGACTACTATCGTAGTCCTCGCACCCTTCACCGCGCCTTTAGCGCTCGCCGGAGCGTCATAGTCGGCAGACTCCGCTTCAGAGCTGAAGTGGAATGCGGCGGTCGAGGGCGAAATCACGCCGGCGTATCGCGCCAGGCTTTCCGGTCCCAGAATGTACTTCTCCGAATTGGGTACGGCGCCAGGCGGCAGATAGCCGGGCAGCGTGGGAAGCGGCGAGTGGTTGTAATGCGGGGCGGTCAGGAAGAC
>DASYCD010000018.1:0-8560 GCA_036500405.1 Bryobacteraceae bacterium | reverse complement strand
TTCGGGATGAGCATCGGCAGTCTGATCCGCACGCTGGATCGCGATCAGATCGGCGTCGCGATGCAGTGGCTCGGAGGCGCCGGCATCGCGGTCGCGTTCGGCGCGTGGTACCTCTCGAACCTGCCATATTCCATCTATCCGCATACGGAGTTCTGGAAGGACAGCCCCGGTCTGATCTTCATCAAACTCGGCGTGGTGCTGATTATCATGGCTTTCGGCTACGCCTGGAATCTCGGGCTGAAGGAAGCCCAATGGAGCATCGTGCGGCAATTCGGAGTCACCAGCCTGCTGGTCTACTGGGTGCACGTGGAACTGGTCTACGGACGCTGGTTCTGGTTCTTCAAGGAAAACCTGACGGTGCCTCAGACGGTCACAGCCGCGATCGTTGTCACCATCCTGATGCTGATCCTTTCGCTCGTCCGCACCAACTGGACACGCCTCCGCACGCTGCCTGTTTCCGAATGGATGCGGTCAGCAAAACCGAAGGCAAGCGAAGCCGCAGGGGATTGACAGGAGCAGTTCAAAGAACAAACCTCACCGTCTCGGAGTCGGCCCTGCGTGGGCTCGAACCAGAGCCAGCAATCCGGATAGAACGCGGAATTCCGGTGTGGCAACACGGTCCTGACGCCGTTATCGTGACAAGCGAAATGGTTCGCAATCTCGCGGAATCGGAATGAGTCGGTCTTCCGAATCCCGCATATGAACGCCATTGCGCCGCAGTCAACCGGTTTCGCACCATTCCGGTGAAATCGGGGTGAACGGATTCATCCGGATCACCTACCAAATCTGCCGACGTGCATCGAATTCCTCGGCCCGCCAGCCACTCCCTCGCCGAATGATAAAATTCGGATTCCCCTTTTTATATGACTAATCCCATGGCCCGCCCGCTGGCCGACGCCGATCCCGATATCTACCGGCTCATTCAAAAAGAGACCGAGCGCCAGCACGGCCAGATCGAGCTGATCGCGAGCGAGAACTTCACTTCCGAAGCCATTCTGGAAGCCGCCGGCAGCGTCCTGACCAACAAGTACGCCGAAGGCTACCCCGGCAAGCGCTATTACGGCGGCTGCGAGTTCGTCGATGAAGTCGAAAACATCGCCCGCGACCGCGCCAAAAAGCTCTTCAACGCGGAATACGTCAACGTGCAGCCGCACTCCGGCTCGCAGGCCAATCAGGCAGCATACGCGGCCATCCTCAACCCCGGCGACACCATCATGGGGCTCGACCTCGCCCATGGCGGCCATCTCACGCACGGCCACAAACTGAATTTTTCAGGCAAAATGTATCGCGTGGTCGGCTACCAGGTGAGCAAGGAAGACGAGCGCGTCGATTTTGAAAATGTCGCCCGCCTGGCCGAAGAGCACAAGCCGAAGATGATCATTGCCGGCGGCAGCGCTTACCCGCGCCAGTGGGATTTCGCGAAGTTCCGTCAGATCGCCGATTCGGTCGGCGCATACCTCGTCGTCGATATGGCGCATTTTTCAGGCCTTGTCGCCGCAGGCCTGCATCCGAACCCCTGCGAATACGCCGACATCGTCACCTCCACGACGCACAAGACCCTCCGCGGACCCCGCTCCGGCATCATCCTGGCGCGCGAGAAATTCGGCGCCGCCATCGATAAGAACGTGTTTCCCGGCGCGCAGGGCGGACCGCTGATGCACATCGTCGCGGCGAAAGCCGTATGCTTTCTCGAAGCGCTCCAGCCGAGCTTCAGGGAGTATCAGAAGCAGGTGATCGCCAACGCGAAAGCGCTCGCGATGGGAATGCTCGCGGAAGGTTTCCGCGTCGTCTCCGGCGGCACCGATACCCATCTGCTCCTCGTCGACGTTTTCTCGAAAGGCGTGAAAGGCCGCGAGGCGGAAAACGCGCTCGATTCCGCACGCATCACGGTTAACAAGAACGCCATCCCCTTCGACACCAATCCCCCACTGAATCCGAGCGGTATCCGTCTCGGCAGCCCGGCCGTCACTACGCGTGGTTTTAAAGAACGCGAAATGCAGGAAGTGGCTTCCTGCATCGCGGAAGTGGTGCGGAATACGAATTCCGAAGAAGCGATCGCGGCAGTCCGCCAGCGCGTGCAGACGCTCACGGAGCGCTTTCCGCTCTACAGTTGGCGCCGCGGTCAGGCATAGGAGCCCGGCAGGTCACCCGTGAAGATTGCGCTTGACGTCCGGAGAATTCGCGATTTCGGCGTCGGCACGTACATCCGCAATCTGCTGCAGGCGCTGGCCGCGGAAAACGCCGATCACGATTTTCATCTGATCTGCTCGCGCCAGGATACGGATCAGCTTCCCGTCCTTCCCTCTAATTTCCACGTCGCGGTTTATGACCGCCGCGACGCGTCGCGCGCCGAACACTTCGCGCTGCCACGGTTCCTCGCGAAACTGCGCGTGGACCTCACTCACATTCCGTTCCACCGCGTGCCGCTGCTGATGCGGCAGCCTTACGTGGTGACGATTCACGATCTGAGCAGCGTTTTCTATGACGACGCCACCGGCATTCTGCACGCCGCGCGCGTTTTCCGTCTGAAGCGCGGTCTCGAGCGCGCCGCGCGCATCATCACGGTGTCCGGGGCCACGCAGCGCGATGTCGCGAATCTGGCGCCGAAAGCCTCGGACCGCGTGCATCTGATCTACAATGCGCCCGACCCGCAGTTCCTCGCCCGCCCCGGCCAGGGCCTCGACGCCGCCACTGTCGCGCGCGAGCGACATCGCATTCTCGAGCGCTATCAGATTCAATATCCTTTCCTGCTCTACGCCGGCTCCATCCGGCCGCAGAAAAATATCCCGCGGCTGATCGAAGCCTTCGCGGTCGTGCGTCAAAAACTCGAAGCGCACGGCGGCTACAAGGACCTGCGCCTCATCGTGATCGGAGACGATATTTCGCGCTATCCCGACGTGCGCCGCGCGATGATCCAGTGCCGCGTCGAACAATCGGTGCGCTTCCTGGGATTCGTTCCGCTCGATACCCTGCGTACGTTCCATGAGCTCGCCACGGCGTTTGTATTCCCGTCTCTCTACGAAGGCTTCGGATTGCCGCCTCTCGAAGCCATGGCCGCAGGCACGCCCGTAATCGCCTCGCAGGTGAGTTCCCTGCCCGAAGTCGTTGGCGGCGCCGCCATGCTGGTGAATCCGGAAAACGTCTTCGACATCGCGCGCGGCATCACGGAAGTACTGCTGAACGCCGAACTGCGCGAGGATCTCATCACTCGCGGCCGCCGCCAGGCCGCCCGTTTCAGTTGGGCTCGCACCGCGCGCGAGGTGCTGGGAGTTTATCGCGAATCCGTTTACAAGCCGGCGAAAGCGGCCGTGGCAATCAAACTGCAATAACCTGCTTCGTCACCGCGATTGTGATGACCCAGGCAGTAGCGGTTAAGCCCATGCAATTCCCGGCTGGCAGTTTCATCTTTCTTTTGACGATCGCTCTTCCCGCTTCAGCGGCATCAGCATCTGCTCCCTCGAAATCTCCGGACGCGACTACGATCATCCAGCGCTCTGTCGACGCCATGCACCGCGATTGGCAAGCCTCGGAGCATTACAACCATCTCGAGCGCGATCTGGAAGCCCACGGCTCGAAGACTTTTGAGATCCTCATGATCCAGGGCTCGCCTTATCAAAAACTGACGGCAGTGAACGGAATGCCGCTTTCCCCCGGCGAGGCGAAAAAAGAAGACGAGAAGCTCCGCCGCGAAATTGCCTCCCGCTGCGGCGAATCGCCCTCCGAAAAACAGAAGCGAATCGCGAAGTACCAAAAGGACCAGAAACGCGACCATGAAATGATCGGCGAACTGACGAAGGCATTCACATTCAAGGTCGCCGGCAGACAGCGCGTCAATGGGCGACAGACCTGGCTTCTCAACGCAACTCCGAAGCGTGGATATCAGCCGCCCGACCTGGAGACAAAGGCGCTCACGGGAATGGAGGGGAAACTCTGGATCGATACCGCGAGCTTCGAGTGGGTGCGGGTCGAGGCGCATGTCGTCCAGCCGGTCTCGATTGAAGGCTTCCTGGCCACGGTGGAACCCGGGACCGTCTTCGAACTGGTCCGCGCTCCCGTGAACAAGGCGTTCTGGGCGCCGTCCCATTTTTCCGACCGCTCCAGGGCGCGCATCGTGGGGTTCATCGGCCACAGTACCCACGATGACGAAACATATTCCAATTACCGCTTCGCGAGCTCGTTAAATCTCCCCGCCTGCACCGCAAATTGACACATTTGGTACGAGTCATCACATGTCGGCGGGCTTGGACGTCGCCCTCTCGATCCGCATCTCTCTGAAATCAAACGGAGCGGTCTCCAGGACTATCAGACCTTCGCGGGGGAGGCCATTGGCTTGCAAAACTGAGTCCGGAACCGGCGAAAGAAGCGACGGGAGGGGGAGGCCCTTAGCCCGGTCCTCGAAAAAACTGAGGAGAAGTTTCTTAACAATATGAAAACGAAATCAATATTCGCAATCCCGGCAATGGCCATTGCACTGGCGGGATTTGCGTTTGCCAGTTCTTATTTCACGCTCGCCGATGGCGCCAATTTATCGGGAGCAAAATTGAAGGCGGGCGAGTATGAGGTAAATCTGAAGAAGGACCAGGCTGTCATTACAACCCCGGACGGCAAGACGATGAAAATGTCCGTCAAGGTGGAACAGGCAACCACGAAATTCCCCAATACCTTCGCAATTACGAAAGCCGAAAGCGGCGGCGCGGATCTCGTGGAAATCGATTTGGGCGGCACAACCAATCGCCTGCTTTTCGGGCAGTAAGGCGCACCGCGCTTTGTGACGCCTCGCGTCACAAATAACCCGGGCGCATCCCGTAACTACCTGAGTTCGGCGGAATGGCTGGAGTTTCCCTGCTTCATCCCCGGCGCTGCCCCTGTGGTGGCGCCAGGTGGTGCTTTCCACTGAGGTCTTGAAGGGCAGTTCAGGACCGACTCGAATCGCAGCCGCGTACTTCAGGCAGATCGCCTGTTGCAACCGCCGAAGCCGCTTCGACTAAACTATGGCGATGAAGAAGATCTTCCTCACGCTCCTGTTCACTGCCGCGTATTCGCTGCCTGCCGCCGCTCAGGGCATGGCCCTGCCCCCAGGCATCGCCGCCGAAATCAAACAGGTCTACAACTCGGTCAAGACAAACCTGCTCGCCGCAGCGGACGCTATGCCGGAATCGAACTATGACTTCCGTCCCGCGCCGGAGGAGATGACATTCGGCGGCTGGATCGCCCACGTCGCGGACGCGCAGGTCGGGATCTGTTCCACCTTGAACGGCCAAACCCGTAAGGGCGACGCAGCATCGAAAACCGGCAAGGCCGATCTCGTCGCGGCGCTCAAGGCCTCCTTCGAAGAGTGCGATAAAGCCTACAACGCCATCACCGACGCCAACGCCACGGAACTCGTCGCCTATGGACGCGGCCAGAACTCTCGCGGCGGGCGTCTTGCCTACAATACCGCCCACGATCAGGAATGCTACGGCAGCATGGCGGTCTATATGCGAGTGAAGGGCATCGTTCCGCCGTCCACTGCGGCACGCGCCGGGCGCGGCCGCTGACCGGGTTCAGAGCAGCCGCTCTAACTCCGTAGCCAGATAATCCGCGGTCACGAGGCCCGTCCGGTATGTCCGCGGATCGAAGAAATGCCACGCCCCGCCCGAACCGTGGGGGCAGAAAAAGATCAACTGCTCGTCCACCGTATCGCGATCGAGAAATTTCTGATTGAACGAGCGGACACCACCGCGCAGAACGTACCGGTGACGGAACTCCTCGGTGGAATACGCCTCTTCCGTGGCGCTGTATTCGATCTGCAGCAGTCGCCCGCGCAAACTGATCTGAAAGAGATTCGCGCCGTCTTCGTCGAAATTTTCGACGCTCCAGTCCGGTGGGTCCAGCACAAGCGCGGGCTGGCTCAGGCGGCTGTTCAGCTCATCCACAAATTCGCGGCACAGTTGATAGAGCGCGGCGCCGCCTTCCTCGCGAAGGCGCTCTACGAGAGCGCTTTCCTCGATAAGCCGCTGGTCATGCCCCCCAATGGCTTCAATTGCCTGGGCCAACCGGTCCAGGCGGTCCTGCGTTCGGCGCTTCCATTTCCCGGCCAATCCAAACAATCCGTGCCCTCACTATTTCCAGAATATCCCTGCCTCGCAGCGAAACCGTTCGCCAGACGCGAACGCCGGCCCGGTTCGAAGCGCCCCCGATTTCGAGCTCGCCGCCATTTCGCCTCACGTATCTTACACGCAGCCCCGCGCCATCCGCCACCACCCAGCAACTCCCGGGCTCTGGCAGAATTCGCCGCGCGGCACTACGGTCGAGCAGCACCATATCGCCGGCTCGAAGTTCAGGCGGAAGCGCAAGGTCGGCGCTGAGCTGCGCGGCTACCGGGTCATCCAGCCCGCCCACCAGCGGCGCGGAGAACGGCAGGTAGCCGCGAAATTCGCTGAATGACGCTTCCGACCCGGGGCCGATATGATTCCGGAGCAATGGAATTTCCCGAATTTCAGACGCTGCAATATGAGGACTGAGCCAGAGCAACTGGGGCGCCGAGACGTTGAGCGCGCGCATCAACTGGTCCGCAGCGGCTGGTGAAGGAGTCCGGACGCCCTTCAGTACGTTGTGGAGATGGGGCTGCGAGAGTCCGGCGCGACGCGCCAGGGCGCGCTCGCTGATTTCACCGGCCTGCACCGCCTGTCGGGCCATTCGAGTGACGCGGCCCAGCAGTTCCGAAATGGAAATCCGTGAGGCTGTCAATGCCCACCGCTATATTTCCCGTAGAAATAGGCGCCACTGAAATACGGTAGCAGAGCGATCTGGCGTGAGTTGTATCGGTAATGGAACTCCCAGACGGCTCAGTAGCTTCGGGTATACTCCCCTGCCCGCTTACAAAATAATTCCGCGCATTAAACGAAAAATGAATGAAATTATAGAGACAAATTCGATGGGATTATTGTGGCCCATCGTGAGGAGCGACACTTGACTTTTGACTGGAGCAGTTCCGAAGCAACAGGTTTGGCAAGAGAAGGTTGCACGCATTGCCTTGGACTGGGATTGCGGAATACCGGCAGGGTAGAGGATATTCCCTGCAGTTGCGTATTGAGACGTATTTTTCGGAGTTGTTACGCGAAGTTTCGGCTATGCGCCACGCGCGAAAAGCCGGTGGGCACGGTGCGACTGGAAACCGTACGTGGCTCAGAGGGTAATTTTTCCTGGGGCATGAAAGAGGAAGAATACATGGCGGATTTCTGCCTGGTCAGTAAACGGGCGCTCGAACCGCTGGAGTATCAGATATTCAAATATCATTTCCTGCACGGCGCCGACTGGAAGGCGTGTTGCGCCAGACTCAACATCCTGGATCGCGGCAGCTTTTATCACCATTTATACCGGATCGAACAGAAGTTGGGCAGAGTGTTCCGCGAATTGCGGCCCCACGCCCTCTTCCCCGTCGACGAATATTTCGGGGGAAAAGCGAAGCGAAATCTGGATGAGTATTACGAAAACATCGTCCACATGCCCCCGCTGCCGCAGAGGGTTCTCCCCGACCGCGAGCGGGGCAGAGCAAAACCGCTGCGCCCCCCGCTGAAGCTGAAGAAAGTAGCCTGATGGCAGTCGAATGAGCGCCGGACCGGAATGACTCGGGTCCGGCGCCATATCCGGATTGCTTCCGGGGAACGTACAATAAACCAGGTACGGATTGGAGCCGTTCTACCGGATGATGACCCTCAGCGAAAAGCACAAGTTCTTCACCCGGTGGTGCCATTGGGTGAATTTCCCTCTGCTGACAGTCATGATCTTCAGCGGAATGCTGATCTACTGGGCCTATGACCCCTATCGGGTCGGGGCGGGCGACGTTACGCTGTTTCACTTTTTCCCGGATTGGTTCTATGAGGCGACAGGCGTAGCGCATCAACTGGCGCGGGGCATGGCGATCCACTTCGCGATCGCCTGGCTGTTCGCGCTGAACGGCCTTGCCTACGTGATCTACACGCTGGTTTCGGGCGAATGGCGCGAATTGCTGCCGGACCGGAAATCGTTCGGCGAGGCGATTCAGGTGGCGAAGCACGATATGGGATTCCGCGTGCCCCTGCCGCCGCAGGGGCGCTACAACGCGGCGCAGAGAATTTCCTACACCGCGATCGTGCTGATGGGCGGCGCGAGCCTGCTGACCGGGCTCGCCATCTACAAGCCCGCGCAATTGCACTGGCTGACCGCAATGTTCGGGGGCTATGAATGGGCTCGTTTAGAGCACTTCTGCCTGACGCTGGGGTACGTCGCGTTCTTCGTCGTGCATATCGCACAGGTGATTCGGGCCGGATGGGCGAATTTCCGGTCGATGGTTTCGGGCTACGATTTGGTGAAGGCGCCGGAATCCAAACCCGCAGCGGAGAGCGCTCATGCCGAATAAGCTCACACCCGAACAGGAACTCTCTCGGCGCACGCGGCGTGGCTTCATCGGACTCGGCGCGGGCGCGGTGGTCGCGGCCGCCGGCTGGAAGTGGCTCAATCACGGCTTTGAAGCGGGCGAGGATATTCCGGGACCTCTGCGTTCGGCTCTGCATTTCAACGAGCGCGTGGTGCGGAACAC
>DASYCD010000017.1:0-5894 GCA_036500405.1 Bryobacteraceae bacterium | reverse complement strand
GGAGGCATCGCACAACTGGGCGCGCCTGTGGATGAGTTCGAAGAGATGTTTCAGCAGTTGCGCTGGGCTCTTGGCCTGACCAGTCCATTACTGTTGATTCTGGCTTGTGTGGGCGGCTATTGGATGAGTGGACGCGCGCTTCGGCCGGTCGAAGAGATTGATCGGACGGTTCGACGCATCGGCTCTCACACGTTGACCGAGCGCCTCCATCTGCGCAACACGGATGATGAACTCGATCGGCTTTCTGTAACCATCAATCAGATGCTTGAGCGGCTGGAATCCGCCTTCCGCCTGGTGGTGCAGTTCACGGCGGACGCATCGCATGAATTACGGACGCCGGTTGCGATCATCCGAACCACTGCCGAAGTCATCCGCGGGTCCAGACGCACTCCCGAAGAGTATGAAGAGGCCTGGGATCAGGTGGTGTTGCAGTCCGAACGAATGTCGCGATTGATAGATGATCTGCTCGTGCTCGCCCGCGCCGATGCGGGCCGTTCCGACGTGAGCTTTGAGGCCATAGACCTTGCGGATACGGTGAATGGCGCCACAGCCGAAGTGAAAGTGCTTGCCGACGCCTCGGGTCTGGAACTGACGAAGTCCGTGCTGCCTTCGTGTCCGGCGTTTGGAGATCCGGACGCTATCCGCCGGCTTTTGCTGATCCTGCTCGATAACGCGATAAAGTACACACCGGCGGGCGGAAGGATCGAGATTCGTCTCGATGTCGAGGGATCAGTCGAAGGCCCTATGGCCGTGATTGAGATCAGCGATACCGGCGCCGGGATCGGGCCTGACGATTTGCCGCGCGTCTTTGACCGCTTCTATCGGGTGTCCATGGACCGGTCCAGAAAAACGGGCGGCTCCGGCCTGGGACTCGCGATCGCCAGATGGCTTGCTTCGCTGCACGAGGGAGAAATCCGCGTGGAGAGCGAACTGGGGAAAGGCTCTGCATTTAGGGTTCTTTTGCCGCTTGGCCTCGCGCGGGGTGCAACCCGTGTCTAGTAGGTAAATCGGAGCTGCAATTCCAGCCTCCGATTGCTGGCGTTCTCGCTGAAGCCTTCACCGTTCGCTCCGCCGGCGACCTGGTTGGCGCGCCCGAACAAAGGCGACGTGATGTTGCCGATAATCGGGCCAGGGTTGTTGTGGTTCAGCAAGTTTCGGATCGACATTCCCAGAGAAAAGTTGTAGCGGCTGATGGTGGTGGCGCTTTGGCCGCCGACTCCACGAGTGGGAACGGCTAATGCGGGTCCGCCGGACGCGCCGCCTCCATCATGCGAATAAGACGTGGCGCCGCTCTGTCCTTTCTCGTGGCCAAATCCCCAGCTTTTGCTGATCCGAAGGTTGACCATTTCCTGTCCCGGCCCACGTCCGAAATTGCGGGAGAGAATTTTTTCGTTCTGTCCGGGCCGCGTGTCGAGATAACCATAGGGCGTCAGAACGATTCCCGTGCCAGCGCCCATGGCAATTCCCGGCCTGGCATTGAAAAGGGTAGTCCCATAGAGGTCTTCGCCAGACGTGATGTTAAAAGGCGCGCCGCTTTGGAGCGTAATGTTCGGATTGAGCCGGATGCCGTATCTCAGATTGACGGTGCCGGCAAGAAGAAAACGGTGTCGAATATCGTTTGCGGCGGGTCCGTATTCGCCGGAAAAATCCGCGGGGTTGGCGGGAAACGAGTTGAGGCCGTCGGTGTTGCTCATGATTCGATTCCACGCGTAATAGCTGTTGAGAGAAATCGCGGGATTGAACTTCGTTGTCACGTTGAAGATCACCTGGTTCTGGCGGTAGACGCCGGAGGACGTCATGAGAAATTGGGGATTCGCGGCGCCGGCATTCAGGACTTCCGATCGAAACTGATGAACGCCGAGTGCATTGGTATAGGTGATGGCGAGAGTGCTCTTCGCCGGTAGCTGACGTTCCAGTGAAAACGCCGACTGCATCAGGTATGGCGCGCGAAGAGCACGATCCTGAACATCCGTGATCTGGCTGACAGCGTTGAGCGCGAGCGTGTTCAGAGGTGGAACGGCCGGGAAGAACAAGGGATTGTTCAAAACATATTGACGCTGGACAATACCGTTATTTCGATCCACGGCCAGCGTTCCGCTCAGTGGAAAACGGTCATAGAAGATACCCCAGCCGGCGCGCAGGACGGTCTTGCCCGTTTTGCCCGCCTTCGCGCCTGGAGCCCACGCAAAGGAAATACGCGGCGCGACGTCGCGTGGATCGTGAATGTGTGTCTGCGCTTCGTAGCGCAGGCCCAGGCTCAAAGTGATATTGGGACGCACGCGCCAGTCGTCGGCCCAGGACAATCCGATATCGTTGCGATTGACGTTCAGCGCCGGGAGGCCGCTTGAAATCGTGAACTGTGACGGACCGCCGCCGAGTGTCGCGATTTCCGCGGGAGTGTAACCCCGCTGCTGGAAGGCCATTGTGCGCCGGTATTGCTCGATCGATGTGATCTCCACCGGGGAGCCCGGCAGTGGATTATCGTTCGAATCGAGGGCAGGGGCGAGGCCGCCTGCAAACGTGAACGTGCCATTGAAGTCAACGGGTGAAACGCTGTCATCGAGCTGGCGCCGCAGTCGCATTCCAAAGCGCATCAGATGAGTTCCGTGCACAATGGAGGTGAAGTTTTGAAGCTCGTAATTGTTCTGCGTATCCGAACTCGCGCTCGCGTTGGCGCCTCCGTCTGTAAACGCGCCGGACACCTGTATGACCGGCGTAATTGTTTTGGCGGCCGTTTGGTTCATGGAGCGGAAATACTGGAAACGAGTTTCGTTTACGGTGGTTCCGTGGATTGTGGTGAAGATTGCCTGGGCGGTGTGAAATTCGGTGTGGGCGTGATATGCGCGTGAGATCAGATCGAAACTGCCGATTCCGGCATCCGGAATATCCGCGCTCGTCCACAGATAGCGAAGGGACAATGTGTTGGCTGGGCTGAGTTGATAGTCGATGTGCGGCCCTACCAGCCAGTGGCGCTGTTTCACATTCAGCACGCTGGAAAAGGGCTCGGGCTGCAATGCGGAATCCAGCGTGACTCCATTCGTGACGGAGCCATTATCCACTGCCTGGCGTTCGAGGTCGAGAGTCCACGAACTGCGCTTCGAAAGCGGACCGCTGAAGCTGTTTTCGCTTTCCTGAAGGAGAAACGGTACGGCCGTGGCCGAATACGGATTCCGTGAATTCCAGAAATCAGTGCCGAGGTTGTAGCCAACCGTGCCGTGAAACTGATCGCTGCCTGGTTTTGTGAAGATTTCAATTTTTCCGTAGCCCAGCTTATCGTATTCGGCAGCGAATGGGTTCTGGTTCACTCGAATCTCGCGGATCGACTGCTTGGGGGGCAACTGGCCACCGCTGAAGCCATCGACAAAAATCGCTCCGCCACCGGGGCCTGCCGCCGGACCCGCCAACGCCTGCAGATCGGCGGCGAGATCTTCGGGGTCGTCGCCAAGCGCGTCCAGATCGGTTCCGGCCAGGACGAGTGCGCCGGCGCTTGCTGTGGGGTCGGTGCTCACTTTCAATTCCTGGCTATCCACACTGATTTTCTGCGAGAGAGAGTTCAGTGCGAGCCGGAGATCGGCTGTATTCGCGCCCCCGTGCAACGTAACCTTTCGGCCTTCCGGTAGTGAGAGTTGAGGGGCGGCGACACTCAGACTGTAGTCTCCGATGTGAAGACGCGATATCGCGTATGTGCCGTCCGGTCGTGTAGATGAGGAACTGGTTTGGCCGCTCGAATCTTGCAGTGTGACGACGGCCGATGCCACCATGGCGCCGGAAGGGTCAGTCACACGACCGCTAAGCGACGCGTCCTGTCCGAAGGCTGGCGCCGTAATCAGGAGTAAAAGAAGATATGCCGTGCGCATTGGCGTCGTGCATCATTTTGGCAACTGAATCTTAAAACTGTCTGAATACTTCGATTTTGATGTACATCGTTGCTCACGGCGGACAGCCGCAAGCGCGGATCATATCTCAAACGATCCGGTCGCGTTTTTCTTTAGCATGGCCCGGCAGTGATAGCGGACGCACTCCGGAGAACTGGCCCATCACGTGCATCCACCAGCACACTGGGCATGCTATCCAAGTTACCGTTACCGGCAATCGTCCTCGTTACCGCTCTGGCGGCGCCTCCACCTGAGCGGCCGGTTTTCACCGACTTCCGCCAGCGAGTCAGCCAATTCCTCAAACTGAATCAAGGTGCTCCGCGCCTCAGGGTGACCGCGGACAAGCAGGAAATTGCGGACCGCCATGAGGCTCTCGCCCGAAAAATTCGCGCCGGCCGCGCCAATGCCAAAGCGGGAGATATTTTCACTCCCGCGATCGCGAGCGAGTTCCGGCGAATCATCGGTGCAGCTTTTCAGGGCGCACAGTCGCCCAACGTGCGGAAAACCATCCGCCAGGGCGAGCCCCTGCAGGGTTGGCAACTGGTCGTGAATGGCAACTACCCTGAGCACATTCCCGAAACCACTATTCCGCCCACACTACTGCGGAATTTGCCGCCATTACCAGCGGAGGTCGAATACAGAATCGTCGGCCACGACTTCGTTCTTCTCGATACCCGGGCGATGCTGATCGTTGATTTCATTGCAGGGGCCGTACCGTAGAATGCGGAAGTTGCGATATCCGATTCTGCTCCTCGTCGCGTCCCTATTTGCGCAGGAGAGCACGCTTCCGCCGAAGCCGAATTCGGTTCGCTTCGCCGTTATCGGCGATATGGGCACAGGCAAACCTGCCCAGTATGATGTGGCGCAGCGTATGACGCAGTTTCACCAGATCTTCCCCTTCAATTTCGTCATTATGCTTGGCGACAACATCTACGGTGGAAAGCGCCCCGCGGACATGCTGAAGAAATTTGAGACGCCATACAAACCGCTCCTTGATGCGGGCGTGGAGTTTTACGCCGCGCTTGGGAACCATGATGACAAGAACGAAGTCTTCTACAAACTATTCAATATGAACGGTCAGCGCTACTACACATTCCGGAAAGGCAACGCCCGGTTCTTTGTCATCGACAGTTCGTATTTCGATGCGACCCAGACAGCATGGCTGGAAAAGGAACTGGGGAACGCCAACGAAGAGTGGAAGATCTGCTATTTTCATCACCCGCTGTATTCGTCCGGAAAATATCATGGCTCGTCCACCGAACTGCGCTCCATTCTCGAACCCATACTCCTGAAATACAAGGTGAACGTCGTCTTCGAGGGCCATGAGCACATCTACGAACGGGTAAAACCGCAAAAAGGTATCTACTACTTCACGGAGGGCGCGTCAGGTCAGCTAAGAGCCAACAATCTCCGGAAGACGGACATGACTGCCGTTGGCTACGACAAAGATTGTTCGTTTCTGTCGGTGGAGATCAGTGGCGACGATCTCTATTTTCAGGCCATCTCCCGCGTCGGCGTGACCATCGACTCCGGCACCATCCACCGGCAGTAGGTTCGAAGCATTGGAATGCAACTCTATTATGTGGCCGGCGACTGAGACGTGCCGGACGACATCGCGGATTGCGTGCAAAGGGGCGCGATAAGAACTACGTTAGAGAAGGATGCAACCACGGAAGAGGATCAGTGAGCAACGCGGAAGAGCTGGTCCAACTGCACGGGCCGTCCAAACGTGCTGGTCACTTTGCGCCGGAAGAGTGGCCAGCTCAATGGACCTGATATGGCGGATTCGGAAGCGGCCCAAAGAGCTACTCGCCAATCCCCCGTCACCCTCGGCTCCCCCTTCGCGGCCCCCCAGCCCCGCCTCGAACAACTCTTCGAAGACGAACCGAAGCCGGGCGACGAAGAAGCTCAACCCGGCGCGCCGTTGGCGTCCATTTCATCCCCCGCTGCCCACGGCGCCGTTGGATCGCGCCGCATCTCTACGAGAGCCCGGATTTGCGCTGAGCTCCTGGGCAGGGG
>DASYCD010000016.1:0-17531 GCA_036500405.1 Bryobacteraceae bacterium | reverse complement strand
CACTCCGCCGGTGGTCCCGGCATCCTCCACCGCGTGACAGGCGTGATCGCCGAGCACGACGGAGACATCGTCTCCGTCTCCATTCTGGATAGCTCGCCGGAAGGCTCCCGCACGTATTTCGAGATCATCACTCCGCGTCTGTCCGAAATGGAAGAAGCCCTGCGCGCGCTGCCCATCGTGCGCAGCGTAGAAGCCGTGCAGAGCATGGAGAAGATCTACGGCAAACGCATCATTATTATGGGCGGCGGCGCGCAGGTCGGCCAGGTCGCTCTCGGCGCCATTGTGGAAGCCGACCGCCACAACATTCGCGGCGAGCACATCTCGGTGGATACCATTCCGCTCGTGGGCGAGCAGCAACTGGCGGAAGCCGTCCGCGCCGTTCCCCGCCTCGCGCGAGCCAGCGCGCTCGTTCTCGCCGGCTCACTCATGGGCGGCGATATCGAAGTTGCCGTTCGCGAAGTCCGCGCCGCCGGACTCCTCGTCATCAGCCTCAACATGGCGGGCAGCGTACCTGACGCGGCCGATCTCGTCGTCACCGACCCCGTACAGGCTGGGGTCATGGCCGTGATGGCGGTGGCCAACACGGCGAAGTTCACCGTCGCGCGCCTCAGCAAGCGCGTTTTTTGATTTCATCAATCTGACATAAGTACGCTTTACCCCCGGCCCGTTTCCGGCGACACTTTCTTCTCACGTGAAAGCAACGCCGTTGTCATTTACGGCCCCTAAACTCGTCAACGTTACTCCCTGACTCCAGAAAGAGGAAACGTAAAAGACGATGCGTTCTTATCTCTCAGCTTTGATGGCGGAGCTCCTGATCGCCGGCTCAGTCATCACTCCTGTCACCGCACAGGCACAGTCAAAAAACCGCGCCGCCGAGACCACGACCCCCATCAAGCATGTGGTCGTAATCTTCCAGGAAAATATTTCCTTCGATCATTACTTCGGAACTTACCCGCACGCCCAAAACCCAACGGGTGAACCGGAATTTACAGCCCTGCCGGATACGCCGGCGGTGAACAATCTCGACGGCATTCTCAGCACCAAAAATCCGAATCTGAACCCCGCCAACGGCGACGGCGCTACGAACCCCTTCCGTCTGAGCCGCGCCCAGGCCGCGACCGCCGACCAGAATCACAATTACGGCCCGGAACAGGCTGCCCTGCACGGCGGCCTGATGGACCTGTTCCCCGCCAGCGTAGGCGTTCCCAATGCTACCGGCATGGCGGGATCGCAGCTTGTCACGAAGGGCCTGAACATGGGCTACTACGATGGCAACACCGTTACTGCCCTCTGGAACTACGCCCAGAAATATGCGATGAGCGACAATTCCTACGACACGACTTTTGGACCGTCAACGCCGGGCGCCATCAATCTCGTCGCCGGTCAGACCGACGGCGTCATCAACAACGCAAACGGAACTGGCGCGGTCACAGCCGACGGCGCAGGCGGACTGGCGGACATCGGCGATGCCGATCCGGCCGGCGATGTCTGCTCCACCACTTCGGGCGAAGTTTTTCAGATGTCCGGTACGAACATCGGCGATCTGCTGAACGGCAAAGGCGTGAGCTGGGGTTTCTACACCCAGGGATTCGATCTCGGGGTCACCAACTCCAACGGCACCACCGGTTGCAAGCGCAGCACCACCTCGCTGATCACCGCCACCAACAAAGCGGATTACATCCCGCACCATGAGCCGTTCCAGTATTACAAGTCCACCGCGAATCCGACCCACGCGCGCCCCGCTTCGGTCAACGCCGTCGGACAAACCGACGCGGCGAACCACCAGTACGACCTGCATGATTTCTACGATGCGATTCGGGCCGGCAACTACCCCGCGGTGAACTTTCTCAAAGCCGCCGGTTATCAGGATGGTCACGCCGGATATTCCGATCCGCTCGATGAACAGGCGTTCATCGTTCACGTGATCAACTTCCTCCAGCAGAATGCCGACTGGCAGCATACCGCCGTTGTGATCCTTTATGACGATTCCGACGGCTGGTATGACCACCAGATGCCTCCCATCGTCAATCAGTCGGCCAGCCCGGCAGATACGCTTTCCGGGAACGGCCTCTGTGGCAGCACTGGACCGAACTCCGCGCTGGCCGGCGTCGGTGGGGTTGCCCACGCGCAGGGCCGTTGCGGCTATGGGCCACGTCAGCCGCTGATGGTGATCTCCCCCTGGTCGAAGAGCAACTTTGTCGATCATACCCTCACCGACCAGACGTCAGTGATCCGTTTCGTCGAAGACAACTGGCTGAACTCGCAGAGGATCGGCGATGGGTCGTTTGACGCCGTGGCCAACTCCATTACGAATATGTTCGACTTCGATGGCAAGCAGCCGGCGAAAGGCCGCTACCTCCTGAATGAAACCACCGGCGAAGTCAAGTCGCACGGCGAGGGTCAAAACCGGTAGTAACTTTCTCCCGAACTGTCGCGGGCGCGCACCGAAAGGTGCGCGCCCTTTCCCTGTTTAATAAGAACTCCTGAAAACCGTGTCCATTACCAGACGAACATTCCTTGGCGGAGCAATCGCTCTCGCCGCGCGCGCCGAAAGCCGCCCACTCGATCCCGAAAAGCTCGCGAAGTTTGTAGATCCGCTGCCGATACCCACCGTTGCCAAAGCGCTCGGACGCAAACTGGATGCCCCGTTCTACCGCATCGCCATGCGTGAATTCCAGACTAAACTGCATCGTGATCTCCCCGCCACCACGATGTGGGGCTATGACGGCATGTCGCCCGGACCCACGATCGAAGCCCGCAGCGGCGATGGATTGTTTGTCGAGTGGGTCAACAACCTGCCAACGCGTCATCTGCTGCCAGTCGACCACCACATACACGGAGCGGAAGCAGACAAGCCCGACGTCCGCACTATCGTCCACGTACACGGCGCCAAATGTCCGCCAGAAAGCGATGGGTACCCGGAAAACTGGTACACGCCAGGGAAATCGCTGACGAGCCACTATCCCAACGGGCAGGAACCCACCACGCTCTGGTATCACGATCACGCGATGGGAATTACCCGTTTGAGCATGTATGCGGGGCTATTCGGATTTTATTTGCTGCGCGATAAAGTGGAGGATGACCTCAACCTTCCCAGCGGCCCTTACGAAATTCCTCTGACGATCTGCGACCGCTCGCTGCTCGAGAACGGTCAGCTCGACTACCTCACCTCCGGAATTCCCGGCGCGCCGTGGGTCCCCGAAGCGCCCGGCGAGGCCTTCCTCATCAACGGCAAAATTTTTCCCTACCTCGAAGTCGAGCCGCGCCGCTACCGTTTCCGCATTCTCAACGCAGCCAACAGCCGGTTCTTCCATCTGTCACTCTCGAACGCTCAGCCACTCACTTTGATCGGCACGGATCAGGGTCTGCTTCCCGCGCCCACCGAAGTGAAGAGCGCGATGATCGCCCCTGCCGAACGGGTGGACGTGGTCCTCGATTTCAGCGGCCAGACCGGCGCTCAAATCGTCCTGCATTCCGACACTTTCTCGCTCATGCAGTTTCGCGTTGGCCGGAACCGCGTGACCGACGTGAGTTCCCTTCCCGCAAAACTGCGCCCCGTACCTCGCACACCGGAGTCGTCTGCCATCCGCACCCGCCGCCTGCGAATCATCGAAGACAAGATGGCAAACGGCGATTCCATGATGATGCTGCTCAACGGCATGCACTGGGACATGCCGGTTACCGAGAACCCGACCATCGATACCACCGAAATCTGGGAACTGGTCAACACCACCGAAGATTCCCATCCCATTCATCTCCATCTCGTTCGCTTCCAGATTCTGGACCGCCGCAACTTCAACGAACTCGTCTACTGGCGGACCGGCGAACTTAGCTGGACAAGCGATCCGGTTGCGCCGGAACCCTCCGAATCAGGCTGGAAAGATACCGTTCGCGCCCACGGACTTATGGTGACGCGCATCATTGTCCGCTTTGAAGGCTATACCGGCAGATACGTCTGGCACTGCCATCTGCTCGAGCACGAAGACAACGAAATGATGCGCCCCTATGACGTTCTGCCGGCGAACATGACAACCGGCTGACATTTACGTCAGGAAATGTTGGCCGCTCGTTTGTTCGCCCCGAATACCAGAAGGGCTATCTACCGCTTCTGCTTCTCTGGAAAGGCCTCGGCCACTACGTCGGCGCATTCCCGCAATACAGGATTCTCTTCGGGCCCGTGAGTATCAGCAACGACTATTGTTCCTCCTCGCGCGAACTGATGGTGGGCTTCCTGACCGAGCGCCACGGCGACAGCAATATGAGCGACTGCGTCCGCCCCCGGAAGAAGTTCCACGTCCGCCGTAATTTCAGTTCGCTGCTGTCCGATCTCGACGATCTCTCCGCCGTCATTGCCGATCTCGAAGAAGACCGCAAAGGGATCCCCATCCTCCTGCAGCACTACCTGCAATCAGGTGGACGCATACTCGAATCCAGCTCGATCGCTACATGGGAAAAGAAAACGCCGCGAAATACCTGGCGCGGCACAGCGCCTGACTCAGCGCGCGAGCAGCCCGAATCCCTTCGGACCATAACCGAACTCGCGTCCCAGCACCCGCGCGCGCCGCTCCATCCCCTCCAGCATGTCGCGCTGAAACGCCGGATCCAGCCACTCGTTCCAGCCATGCCGTTCACAGATCCGCGCCGCCGCCTCACGCGTCGTGGCGCCTGATCGCTTGACCGCCCGCACATGAAACGGATCCGCGATCAGGGGCCCGTTCGATACCGCCGCGGCTTTCTCTATCAGCACCTCCGGATCGCAAGGCAGAATCGGAGCCATCGCAACCGACACCGAAATCCCCGCATCCCGCAATACCCTTACCGTGCGCCAGCGCTCCTCCACAGTCGCGCAATGCGGCTCAAAGATACGCCGGACTTCATCGCGATCCGTCGTTACAGAAAAGCTGACCCGAAGCCGATCACCCATCTCGCGCAACAAATCGAGATCCCGCACAATCAACGGCCCCCGCGTCTGGATCACGAACACGCGCGGAGGCGCCGTGATCGCCGCCCGCAGAATTCCGGGCATCATGGCCTGCTGTTCCTCCGCTGGCTGATAAGGATCAGTCAGCGGCGAGCAGTAAATCACCTGCTCCGGCCGCAGCGCCCGCCGCAGCAACTCCGCCGCGTTGCTCTTGAATGTAGTGAATTCGCCCCAATGCCGCCAGTCCTCAGGCCGCAATCCACCCTGCACCCGCATCGTGGGCACATAGCAATAGGAACACCCGAACGTACAATTCCGCGCCGGAGTCAGCGAATGCGTGAACCCCGCCTCCGCCAGAAATCCGGAGACCAGCGTCAGGATCGATCGTGCTTCAGCCTGGAGGATGTGGAACGGCACGGACCGCGACTGCCCCATTGCCGAGAATACCAGGCGGCTCAAGCGCCAATACGCTCGAATACCTGTTTCACGACACGATCGCACCGGTCGCCATGGTCTCAGCGGCCTCTTTCTTCAGCGAGTCCGCCGTGGCGCTGTCGGCAGGCGTCACGTGCAGCTTCGCCCCCAGATCCTGCACCGACTTCTGGACCGCCGAATGGTCCGTAACCATCTGTTGAGCGAAATCGTGAACCTGCTTGTCCTTCGTCTTCGACAGCGCGAGCTTGCCGTAGCTGATATCGATCGTATTCGCGGCAAGTACGATCCCGACAATCTGAGGGTCGCTCGGCGGCGTCTGGGCCTGCACAGGCTGAAGTCCGAAAAGCCCGAGCACCGCAGCGGCGGCTGCCAGACTCTGAAAGCGAAATTCCATCTTGAAAATATCTCCTTGTATCGGACCCCGATCCCGGCGACCATACAAGAGAGTTTCAAGTCGGTTATTGGTTACAAAATAACCGGCCGCCGCGCTAATGCCCCGCCCGGCGATTCACGTCCGCTGCCTTATCCTTCGAAATCTCCTGAAGGTTGACAGTCTTCTTATCGTTGTCATCCACGCTGATCTGTGTACCGAGGCTCTCAAAGGGATGCATGTAGTCGGGGTCCAGAAACGCGCCCTGCTCGATTTCCTCCCAGGCGAAAACCCGGTATTTGCCCGGGGCGAGCCCCTTGAGCGTGAACCCACCGTCACTGCGGGTCCGCGCCTGATGGTAGAGGTCTCTTCTCTCCGGCTGAAACGGGTCCGGCGTAATGGTGATCATTGCATCCGTGGCTGGCTGCCCATCGCTGCCTGTCACGTTCCCGTCCACTTCCGCGGCCGTCATGCTGACTACCAATTCGAGCGTCCCACCCGAGCTCATATCCACGCCATGTTGCAGCACGTCCTGTCCATTCAGCGTGGCCGTCTTCAGATAGCCCCCCGGAGGAACAACCGCATCCACCCGGAATTGAAGCGGAGGGACGCTGGTGAATTTGAACGATCCATCCGCCTGAACCTGAGCGGGCTGAACATTTCCGCCCATCACGAAGCCGTCTGCCGGCAGGAGTTGCACCATTCGGACTCGCGCCACCTGCGCTGCGCCGCGGCCGGACCCCGCATTTTGAGATGCCGAACCCTGCGGCGCGGCACTCGCATTTTCCGGAACAATCCGGGCGATGCCGGCGATATCGACACCCCCCTTCGCGGCAAGATCTACATCGCCGACATCCTGATTCGAGATCACCACAGTGGAGCGGCCGACTGTCTGTACCTGTCCCTGCATCCGCATCGCCGTAACCATCCAGGTCCCCGGCGTCAGGCCCCCGATATCGAATGACCCGTCGGGCTTCGCCATCTGCATATTCATCCCGATCATCATCTGGTTATCGGGAGGCGTAACCGAAATCTGTATGCGGCTTCCCATCGGACCCGCTCCCGGCTCGGCAAGCGGCAGGTCGCCGGTGAGTTTGCCACGGATGTGATACACGGGCACCGGATGCATTTGAAGATTGATGCCGTTCTTCTCCTGCCCTTCCGCAACATCCACGGGAAGGGCGCCCTGCAGATCCGGCGAGCCTGGATAGTAGGAGGTACCATATCCCGTCTCCGGGGCCGACGCGTCGCCGCCCGCTCGCCTCGTGTTTTGCATCATCCCCATACGCATCTGCGAGAACGAAATATAGTAACGGCCCGGCATCAGGTTCGTCAGATGGTACTCGCCGTTGTCATCGGTGGTACCGCCTCCCTGATTCATCAGTCGAGAGCCGCCGATATATGTTTTGCGCATTGCGGAGATGCGAACGCGGGGCATCGGATCGCCATCTTCATCGGTGACTTTTCCTGAAATCGTGGCCTCCGGCGCGAGTTGGATATTGATTTCCGTCATGTGCTGCCCGGCAGTCAGGTTGATGATCGGATTTCCCGTTTGCGCGCCTCCGCCGGTGCGTTTCGTGCCGTACTGCGTGTTGAGGTAGCCGGCATGCTCGGCCTGGAGAGTGTAGCGGCCCGGATCCAGTCCGCTGAATGAAAACTTCCCGGATGCGTCCGATGTTGTTCCATAGGGAGTGGGCGGCTGAACCGGACTGGCCCCCGCAGCCCCTCCAGCGCCGCCACGGCCGCCATTGAAAACCTGAACCGGACGCAGGACCAGATTCGTTTTGCGAAGCGGCTGGCCGTCCATCGACAGCGTGTGCCCTTCGATGCTGCCCTGACTGCTTATTTGGGTAGAGGGGTTCTGCTGCGCCATCGCCGGCAGCACGGCGAACAGGAAACAGACACAGCTAACCGCAAAAACTCGAAGTGGCATCGGACACCTCCGCCGAAACATGGAACGCCTAAGGACTGAGTTTATCGTCTCTTGCGGGGAAATGGTTCGAGAATTGGATCAGGAATAAGTAAAGTCGAATTGGTGCTGGACGTTGTTCTGGCTCCCGGAAACCTCAAAGGAGCGCCACGTGCTCCGCCGTCGCGGCGCGGATTAAATCCTGGCCGAGAGTGGCCAGTGCAATTTTGTGGCGGATGGGATGAGCGAGTCCCACCGGACCGCTTGGCTCCTGCTCCGAGGCGAAATGTGTCAGTTCGAGTCGTTCAGTCCTTTTTCGTGGACATCTACGAAAACGGGGGTGTGTTCCTATTCGACGAGATGGACGCCGTGGACAGCGATACCCTACCATTCGTGAACCAGGCCCTTGCGAACGGCGGCATTTTCCTTCCCCAGCACTACGGCCGGCCAGAGGTGAAGAGCCCCAGACTGCGTCATCATGGCGGCTGCGAATACGTACGCGACGGGAAGCAACATCGCCTACGCAGGGCGTGGGCGTCTGGATGAGTCCACGCTCGACCGCTTCCGCGCCGGGGCAATCGAAGTGGGATATGACGAGACCCTTGCGAAGAATCTCTGCGATGCAGGGGCTGCTGGGTAACTTGTATTCAGGTGTGAGCGGATTTAGGGGGCAGGTCAAGCAAGGAGCCAACCCTGCTCGGTCTGTTCGTGATCGTGAAATCGGTGGCGCTGTGCTGCACGTTGCTGAGGCTGCACGAGCAGAAGCGGGTGATCGAGGAGTGGATCGAGAGAGCGCGAGCGGAGACCAATACCCAGACGATGAGTTTATGAAACAGCCAAATGCAATTACCAACCCCTTCACGCGTCCCTTTGTCCACCCGCGCTGGTACGGAGAAAAGACCTAAGGCGATTAAAAACATTCTACAGATGGCGGGGACGTGTCATCGCGTGGATTGAACTGCCGGAGAAGGCGCGCATATCGACGATTACGTCAAACCTGCGTACCCCCCTGGCGGCTGAAGGCGGCCGGGATGCGTCCGGCGGCGGATCGGCAGATGAACGCGAGCAACCACTCGCGGCCCGGAGGCGCCTTCGAAGGGTCCGGGCCACGAGCGTTTCAAGAACCGACTGAGCCTTTTGGTTTTTCGGCGTGGCTAAGTTCGCCGCCGCAGATGCTAATCGGCTTTGACGAGCATCAGCGTGCCCCAAAACAGCGAGCCGCCGGTAAAACTATAGCCTCGTTGACAAACGAGCGAGTAAGTGCCAGCACCGCTGCCCTTACCCAGCAGGACCGTCGTCGCAGTCGCCAGTTTCGTCCAATCCGACGAAGTATTCATGTTCTGCGTCATATTAGCGACGCCGTACGGATCGCCGGGAGTGCTTAAGAAACAGACGGCGCCGCTGTTGGGACCATAAGCCTCCCCATCCACTCGGGCGGTAATAAGGTAGGTTCCTGCGGGTACGTTACTGACCGTGGCGATTACATAGGCTGCCCCGGGATTACCGGCGGGACCTGAGAGTACTGTTGTGGCATTTTTTGATAGGGTTTGGGCAAAGTATCCCGACTGGGCAGGCGCGACGACAGCCCCAACGCCCAATAGAGACAATACGACTATTAGCTTCTTCATTTTTTTATTTCTACTCCTGTATCTACTAAAATTAAGTCGACCTGGCTTGTATGACGGTTATGGCGCCACGGTTTGCGGTGATAGCCTCCACCGGAAGCCCTAAGAGGTGGGTATTTACCTCTGTCATATATTAATCGTCAGCCTACTTACAATCAATACACAGCGCAAAACTTTATGCTCTCGGCGTGCGAAATCCAACAGGCTCTGCGTATTTCCCCTGATATCGCGCTTATAAACGATCACTCACGGGTCGAATGTTCCAGATGATCCTGGTAAGCCTGAACGTGAACCTACCGTAAGCTCCCCATTGGTGACTCGCATGTAGCCGCTACCGTGATTTGATTTATCGCAACTGCAAATTTGTACTTGACTCTATATCGAAATGCGCACAACACGCGGCGGCATAGTACACGACCGGCGGGGAATGCAACATGAACCGGAAAGCCACGATGCACATGAAAATCAACCCTTCACTGAAAGAGCAGGTCGAGAAAGCGGCGACGAAGGATAACCGCTCCTTGTCGAACTTCATCGAGACGGTCCTGGCGGAGCGCACACGAGCCGAGATGGAGACGGGCGATGGACAATGAGAGCGAAACTGATGATGTGGCGCTGCGTCAAAATCTCGACGCTATTTTAGAGCGCCATTTACCACGGCATATTAGTTGGCTTTCTGAATGATGCTCTGCTCGATGAGTTGCTAAAAACTGCCCGCACCCCCTCACCCGCGCCGGAGCCGGTGAATGCGCGCATGCTGGGAGCGTTGAAATACGCTCGCCGATTTCTGGACAAAGACGACCATGACATTGCGTATGTGGATGGGATACGTCGCCGAGACTGTGAAGTTCCGGTCCCCCTGTTAAGCATCACTGTCACGCCGCTTAAAGCCCCCACAGCAAGATCAGGCCACCCGTCTAAGTTGAAGTCGGCTACGGCTAAAGACTGACATCCCGACACCGAAAGGTCGTAGCGAGTGGGCGGACTGAGGACAATCTGCCCGAAGCCCTGCGTCGAGCCAAAGAGAATCATTCCAACCACAACCCAGAACAGCGTGTATTTCATAGGGTGCTCCAGCGGTTCTCGTGCGTAGTCTACTCTTTGCGAGCGAATTGTGGGTCCCCGTCGCCTTCGCGGATGTACACGTAGGCACCATTTGCATATTGAGATCGTTAACGAAGCGTGAGTTTTCAAGAAATAGAGTGAGAATCTCAACACAAACCTGGGTTATTTACGAGGCGTATCGCTAATCGCCGACGTATCCGGAGTTCTTTCGGGAATTGGCGCTTTGCTCCAGTACGTCCACCTGGAGCGCAGAATACACTGTCTTCCGCAACGTGAACAATGGCGGGTTACACAGAATTCAAATCCAGAAAGGCTTACTAATGACATATCTATTACGCTGGCCGGTGATGACGGCCGCGATGCTTTGCCTCTGCGTCTCCGCGGGATTCGGCGGTGGCGAGCACAAACAGAATTCCTTCCGCGCGACTTGAGGCCGGTCTCGTTGACCACCGGCTTATCCACCATATTTGAGAGCGGGCCGGCGAAATACGGCATTGTCAGCTTTCCGGCAACCCACTGATGGGCGCCGCGCGCTGACTCCAGGCCATCACGGCGAGAGTCAGGCATCAGGCTAATCGGAAGATCGTTCGGTCCATGTTCAAATGACACCTGAATGATACCCAAACTCCGCTGGGGCATTCTCGACGCAGCTGGGCAGACTCTTATTAATTTACCCTTCAATCGTCAGGAAACGCCCATAACTAGTTGGAACCGTGGCATTGCTCCTGTGATAGATTCTCTGGATGAAACTGCGGGCTCTCGCTGGCTATGGCCTGCTGCTCACTCTTCTGGCCGGAGCATCTATCGCCCAAATGAATCCGGCTGCGCAGCGAATAGCTGATTCAGAATCGCTGCGCCGGTTTCTTGAGTCCGGCGACATGGCCGGTGTTCGCGAACGAGCGCGACTCCTTCGTGAACTGATCGCGTCAGATCCCGCGCAGTCCATTGTCGTTACCATACCGTTCCAGACGAGAGCAGAATTGATTCAGGCATTTCCCTCTGCGGCCACGCTACTGGAAGAGCGGGGCACGTGGACTGGAACCATTACGCAATACATAGAAGATGATTTTGCAGGACACCGAGCGCGTTCTTCATACCGTTTCCGCGCAGGCCGCGAAGAAATTGAGGTGTTCTTCGCCACGGCCCCGCCTGCGGGCTTGAATTGCGAACGTCGAGTCCGCCTTTCCGGTGTTCGTTTGGCCGGTCGAATTGCTGCCGCGTCATTTACCCTGTTGTCCCCCGGGGATTCCTGCGCGACTACGGGCGAACAGAAGACACTTGCGATTCTGGTTTCCTTCCCAAGCCACCAGTTACCCGCATCCGTTACGCCGGATTACGTGCAGCGCTCATTGTTCGATAGTTCCGGCATTAGTGTGAATACTTTCTGGCGACAGGCATCGTACGGTAAAACAACCGCGGTTGGCCAGGTCTTCGGCCCTGTTGTTCTGAACAACGATTACACGTGCGACAGCATGATCAGCAACCAGTTCACTAATGATGTTTTGACGGCATTGGGAGCCGCAGCCGATGCCACTCGCTTCCAGCGCATCTTTTTCGTGATTCCCGATCTGACCTGTGGTTTCGGCGGCCGTGGAAGCGTTGGCTGCCAGAGTCAGCTATCCCCGGCGGGCGACGTATTTCAGGCCTCCATCTCCTGGACTGTCGGTTACGATCCATCGATTTATTCAGTAACGTCGCTGGCCGATATTGCAAGCCATGAAGGCGGCCACAATTTGGGTTTGGGACACGCCTCTACGCTCGACTTCGGCCAGACCGCCCTGGGTCCGCCAAGCGCCTCCGGCGTGTGGAAAGAATACGGGGATTTATGGGACGTCATGGGAAGTGGGTTTGGCGAATATGATGCTCCCCACAAAGCGCTGCTCGGATGGTTTGATTCGGATGGCGCGACGGACGTTCAGGCAGATGCTGCGCTGACGCTGCTGCCTTACGAGGGCAAGTCCCCAGGACCGAAGGCGATCCGAGTCAGGCGCGGCACCTCCGATAAATGGGTTTGGTTTGAATATCGGCAGCCTTCAGGCCTTTTCGACAGCCGGTTGGATCCTGCGTCCGCGGTTTTTCAGGGCGCGATCGCGCACTATGAGGATCCGACCGACCTCTCTCATTTCGGGTACTCCGCTCTCCTGACGTTCCATCCAGTGGCAGCGCCGAACAATTTTGCCAACGCTCCCTTATTGCCGGATGAGGTGTGGGTCGACGACTACTCCAATCTGGCTGTGAAAGCCGCAAGGCGCCAGACAGGCTCCCTCGATTTGATCGTGTCCTATCGCGGGGCGCTGCTTGTAAACCCTGTTTCGCTCCCGGTTGTTTGGCGGCAAGGGGACGCCGCGCCGCCGAATCAGACCTTAACGACTCGCTCGACAGGCGATCCCATTCTCTACACGGTCACAACCAGCCAGCAACCCTGGTTGAGCGTCGCCGTCAACCAGGGCTCAACGGGTGACGCGATTCCGCTGTCATTCGCGCCGGGAAATTTGTCGCCCGGCGTATACAGCGCGTCAGTGACCCTGACCGCCCCGGACGTCCTGAACGCACCGGTTACGATATCGGTATCGCTCAAGGTGCTGCCCCAGGCAGGGGCGCCGTTGCCGCAGTCGGTCACTCCATTCACGGGCGCCGGCTCGTCCAGCTTGTTCACGCTCGTTTCGCAGGATCCAGCAACGTCGGCGGCCATCAAATACGCCAGCATTGCGATAAGTGGGACTACCTTCAGCGCCAGCAATGCTTGCGTAGTTCGCTTCGATACCAGTGCGCACATTTTCCAGTTGCTGGGCGACGACGGCATTACCTGGAGCCGCTCACTGACCGCCGGCGCCGTCGATGTGGTGGAAAACAGCTCGTGCCTGCTCAATGGCGCGGCTTCCGCGGCTTATGGTTACGGTCGGGATTTCACTATCATTGCGGCGCTCAGCTTCAAGTCAGCGTTCGGCGGAACCCATAAGGTGTATGGGCGTGCCCAGTCGGCGCTATACGACTCTGGTTGGCAGCCCTTCGGTTCGTGGACAGCAACGAATGAGTCTGCCGCATTCGCAGCCAAACCTGACAACGGAAGCGGTTCTCATCAGGTGTTTCAATTGCTCTTCAATACGCCTGGCAATCAGGCCGACACGTGGTGGCTGAGCGCGCAGTTCAGCTTGAATGAATCGATTGTAAGTGGCTGTGCGTTTTACGCGTTCGCGCCATATCAGACCCTGGGGTTATGGGACGATGCGGGGCATAACGTCAGCTTCGCGCCGCTCGGAACGACGAGAATACTCTCAAACTCGACGTGCTCGATCAACGCGGCGACATCGGGCGCTCGGATTTACGGCCAGGCCGTGATTTTGACGATTGACGTAACGTTTCTGGACAAGGGCGCGGGCCGGTTGCTGACGTTGTTTCAGAACGGGTCCGCGGGCAACGGTATTCCGCTGACGCGCACCGGGTTGTGGAAGACGGGAGATCCGGTAATGCCCGCGATCAACGCTGGAGGGGTGATCGGCGCCGGGCAAAGCGTCGCGCCGGTCACATCGATCACGCCCGGTGGGATCGTCTCTATCTACGGAACGTCTTTCCTGCTTTTTACTGCCTCACACGCGGTAGGCTCGACTGATGTGATCGCCGGAACGCTACCTTCGAACATCGTGGGTATCTGCGTCGACATCGGGGGATACCGCGCGCCTTTGTACTACGTGTCGGCCGGGCAGATCAATGCCCAGGTTCCTTTTGAGCTTGCGACTGGTTCGTCTGCCGTGACGGTAATCTCGTCATGCGACAGCGAATCTCCTGCGCTCACCGCGCCTGCGCCGATTTCGGTCAAAGCAACAGCGCCAGAATTTCTTTCCTTTGGTTCCACAGCGGGGCAGAAGAGCATTGTGGCTGCTGTGAATGCCAATTCCGGCGCGTTGATTGGGCCGCCGGATGCGACAACTCTGAAACTTCAGGCGGCCAGAACCGGAGATATTCTCACCTTGTATGGAATCGGCTTTGGCCAAACGGAACCGGCGGTGCTGACAGGGCAACTTGCTGTGAGCGCCGCTACTCTGAAAGACCCGGTGCGCCTCACGATCGCCGGCGTAACGCTGAGCGATGCGGACATTCTCTATGCAGGTATCACGCCCACGGCGGCCGGTTTGTATCAGGTGAACATTCGCGTCCCATCCGGACTCCCGGTTGGGAGCCAGCCGATTGTCATTGAGGTCGGTGGAATCGCGTCCCCCGCTGACGCGGTCATCGAAATTGGGAATTGATGTACGGACCGGCATCTTCGACATGCTGAAATAGCACGTTGATGAACATACCCACACTCCGCTGGGGCATTCTCGGCACAGCCCAGATCGCCCGCAAGAACTGGCGCGCGATCCGCAATTCCGGAAATGCGACCGTCGCCGCCGTCGCCAGCCGCTCTCTTGACCGCAGCGGGCAGTTCATCGACGAATGCCAAGCTGAGGTTCCCATGGAGACTGCGCCCCGCGCGCTGGGCTCCTACGAAGAACTCCTTGCCTCGCCCGATATCGAAGCGGTTTATATCCCCATCCCTACCGGGCTCCGCAAAGAATGGGTTATTCGCGCTGCCCGCGCCGGCAAACATGTCCTTTGCGAAAAACCGTGCGCCGTGACTACCGGCGATCTCCGCGAAATGCTGGATGCTTGCCGCGAGAATCACGTCCAGTTTCTCGACGGCGTCATGTTCATGCACAGCCGCCGCCTGGCTCGTATGCGGGAAATCCTCGACGACCCCGCCAGCGTCGGCGAGATCCGCCGCATACAGTGCGCCTTCACGTTCAACGCGCCGCCCGAATTCTATGAGGGCAACATACGCTCACAGCCGGGCCTTGAACCGCACGGCTGCATGGGGGACGTTGGCTGGTACTGCCTTCGGCTATCCCTCTGGGCTATGCAGTGGCAGATGCCGCGACAGGTTTCTGCGCGAATGCTCTCTGAGAACATCGTCCCCACTGAGCTTTCCGGCGAACTGCGCTTCGATAACGGCGTCTCGGCCGGTTTCTACTGCTCGTTCCGGACGAACAACCAGCAGTGGGCCGTGATCACCGGTACGCGCGGCTATCTGCGGATCGATGATTTCGTTCTCCCGGTCGCCGGGAATAACCTCGATTTCGAAATAGAGCACCTGGAGTATCGGGTCAGCGGCTGTGATGTCCGCATGGTCCCGGGCGCCACGCGCCATTCCATCACCGAGCCCAGCCACGGCGAAGCCGGCGCGCAGGAATGCAACATGTTCCAGGCCTTTTCCGAACAGGTTCGTTCCGGTTCACTCAATCCCGAATGGCCCCGAATCGCGCTCCAGACGCAGCTTGTGATGAACGCCTGCCTCGAGTCCGCCCGGAATGACGGAAAGCCGGTCGCCATACTGTATCCATGACCGACAAACCGATCATCATGACCGTCCTCTTCCAGGCCCTGCCCGGCAAAGAAGTGGAATTAAGACAGGCGCTGACGGACCTCCTTGTCCCGACCCGCCAGGAGGATGGCTGCCTCTTTTACGATCTTCACGTCGATACCGCCGACCCTTCGAAACTCCTCTTCCACGAGAGCTGGGCAAGCGACGATCACCATAAAGCGCACGACCGCACGCCGCACATTCAGGCCCTGCGCGCCCGCATGAGCGGACTTTCGCTTCCGCCGGTGAAACACTGGTGGGAGAAGATCTGAATCTAAACGTCACTCAGCGCGCCAGCTGAATATCGAATTCGATCTGGATTTCATCCTTCACACGTACGGCCCCTCCCGCGACCTTGACAGGCGTTATGCCGAAATCCGATTGCTTGAGGCGCGCTGTTCCAGTGAAGTGGCTGGCATCTTCCCGGACATTCACCGTCACCGGGTGTGTTTGTCCATGCAGCGTCAGATCACCCTTCATCAACCCCGGGCTCGCGCCCGCGGCGCGAAAGACGATTTCCGAAAAGCGCTCGGCGTCCAGAACCTTGACGCCGGTCATGTTGCTCTGGATTTCCTCACGGTCCTTATCGGAAATCCCCGGATCGAGCACGCGCAGTGAACGCGCATGGACGCGCAGCACAACCTGACCGGATTTCGTATCCACCGTGCCGCTCGCGATCGGCGCCGAGATTTCATGCTCGTGCCCGAGGCCCGACAACAAGCCAGCCTTCGACACCCGCACCTTCATGACTGACTTCCCGGTGTCGATCGCGCGTGGCTGTGCGATGGCGACCGCGGCCGCCATCAACCACACGATTGCTACTCTTCCCATCCGTCACCGCCCGCCCTCATCTTGAAATATCAAGCCTCCAAATGTGGTGAACAAGTTGTAAAAATCTACTATCCTGCCCAATTGGGTTCGTTTTTGCGAATTGCCCAAATTTTCGTTAACTACTGAAAACAAAGGGCGTATCGGCGTGACAAACATTCACAGTAGTCAAATCTGCAAAAAGTTATGATGAAACCGATATTGATGAAGTTTATCGCCGCAGCGTTACTGGTCGCCCTGTCGCTTCCAGCCCAGGTGAGGATCGAAAAGACCACCTGGCATGGATGGCCCGACGCCATTGTTCTGAAAAATCACGTCGCGGCGGTCGTTATCGTACCCTCCATTGGGCGCGTCATGAACTTCAGTTTTCTCGACAAGTTTCATCAGCCTACGGAAGGCCCGTTTTGGAACAACCGGATGCTGGACGGCAAACCGGTCAATCCCACCGCCCACGACTGGCTGAACTTCGGGGGCGATAAAACCTGGCCTGAACTCCAGGCCGATTGGCCCAACCTCCAGAAACGCGGCTGGCCTCCGCCCGCCGGGTTCGACGCCTCGGCCGACACCGTCGAGTTCGATGGCAGCGAAGTCACCCTGACCACGCCCGTGGACGCGACGTACGGCATTCGCGCGAGCCGCATCATCCGGCTCGACCGCTTTCGCCCGATCCTGACGATCATCACGAGTTTCGAAAAAGTGCAGGGCGATCCCGTCAAGTCCGGCATCTGGACCATTACTCAACTCACTTCTCCGGACGTAGTCTTCGTCGATTCGCCGGCGAAATCCATTTTCGACAACGGCTACGTGAATCTGAGCCGCACGCCGCTGTTCGACGTGGCGCGCGATGGCGATCACGTCCGTGTTCGCCGTGATGTAAACCGTTCCACCAAAATGGGAACCGATGGCGATTGGCTGCTCTG
The DNA here is from genome assembly GCA_036500405.1 of Bryobacteraceae bacterium. GTDB lineage: Bacteria > Acidobacteriota > Terriglobia > Bryobacterales > Bryobacteraceae > BOG-234. The sequence goes on along the minus strand of DASYCD010000016.1, from coordinate 60 downwards.
GAACGGCACGGATACGGTAGGCCATAAGATGTCGCTCAAGATCGAACGCATCGCCGCCAA
>DASYCD010000015.1:0-9203 GCA_036500405.1 Bryobacteraceae bacterium | reverse complement strand
GGCCTTCAGCACGAAGCGCGCTGCCGCACAAGGCAAGACCGAGCAACACGGCCACATCCACTGCGCGGATTTTCATTGCCGGATCTCCTGGTCCTGCGGGGCTTTGCTGACCGTGACCTGCGTGCGCGTTGCGCCCGACAGTACTTCAATCACGGATGTTTTTGGGGCGGGCGGCGGAGCCACCGGGGGAGGGGCTACGGGCGCGGGCGGCGGATCGACCTTACGGTACGGCCGGGGGGCCGGATTTTGCGGAGCATCAACGCGAGCCGTGTGGAATGAGGTTCCCTCGAATAGATTGGACGTCGCGGCGCCATGGGTTTCGGTGACCGCGTGATCGTTGGGATTACGGAGAACGAGCTGAATACGTTCATCGGTGGCGAGATTCAGAATCTCGGCCTGCTCGGGCGTCACCAGCAGATTGACGACCTGCACCATGACGGGCTTGCCTTCCGCATCCTTCTGGTAATTCTGGCCAGCCGAAAGAACGGTGATATTTTGCAACAGAGTGCGGCTAACGGCGCCGGAACTCGAGCCCGCGGATGGCGGCGTGCCTGCGACGAGTACGTCTACGTGCATACCCGGGACGGCGAAGCCCGCGAGTCCGACGACCTCATTGACTTTGATGGCAAGCGCCCGCATGCCGGGCGGGATGATGGTGGCGAATCCAGCGCCTTCGCCCTTCTTCGCCAGAAGTGGATCGAAGAACGGCGTGTCCTGATGGATCGGACTGACGACGCCTCGATTCAGGAGATCTTCTTTCTTCACAATGGCGCCGTCGGGAATTTTGACAACTTCCTGGGTTGTGATGTCGCGGTCCGTGATCAAAGCCCCGGGCGCGAGATCGTGAGCGGCGACCAGAACCGTTTTCGTGACCGGATGCGTGGACGCGCCCGCCGTGACTTTCGTGGAGATCAATTGATACAGCACGAACGCCGCGCCGGCGGAGACCACCAGAGCAAACATAAACACGCCGATCAATCGCTTTTTCATAAGATTCGTTTTCTCAGTTCACAGATAAATGGGTAACCTGGCCAGGATCCGACCTCTGCGGCAGCGGACGAAAGACTGGTTCATTGAGGAGTACCCGCCGCTCAGATTTCCGCGGAAGCGCCGCCGTTTCTCTCAGACGGCGGCGCGCCGCGTAGCTGAAGCCGTATCGCCTAGCTTCCTGTGCCGCCTGCCGCGCCGGCCGCGGTCGCCGCATTCTGGAGCTGGCTGGAAGCGTTACCCCAAATCTGGTTCACGCTGGTACCGGCATTAACGAAAACTGCCGCCGAGGCGAGAGCAATGAAGGCCATCAGGAGCGTGTACTCGATCAGGTCCTGCCCGTCCTCCTCTTTAATGAAACGCATAATCAGGTTTTTCATTTTGGTGTTGTCCTCTTCTTGTGTCTGTGGTTCTATATGGCCCCGTGATCGGTACTGCCAGTTGACCTCGTGACCACGGGATCACGATGACCTTCCCCGCTATCGGAAGCGAAGGAACTTTTTTCGGGACGAGTGCGGCGGAAGACAACTGAGTTGTGATCGTCAAAAACAACTCGCCAGTCCCGGGAAACTTTGAGCGTGGAGCTGAGCGCCAGCTTCGGAGAGACCACCACGGTATCGATGCCGTAGCGATCGAGGATTTCGTCCCAGCCAACCTGCACATCCAGCAGGCTAAGGTATTCCTCGTTGAACTTATCTCCATAAAAATCGCTGCGGCCATCGATAAAGACTTTGACCGACGGATACATGCGGTAAATCAGGTAATCGCCCCACTGATCCTGGGTCCAGATGCGATGCGTCGCGCGAGAGCTCAGGACAGGAATAGCGCCGGCCGGAAAGACTTTCGGATCGAATTCCGAAACGAAGCGGTCGGCCGGAGGTGTGGGCGCGAACAACAGCAGAGCCAGGACGCCCATGGCGGCAGCGCTCGCAAGGTGAACGCGGCCAATGCGGTCTGTCGCATCCACGCGCGCGCTCGCGTTCCGGAACCAGACAGCCGCGTTCGGGATGCGTTGGCGCAGCGATGAAATCGACGCTGCGCCCATCAAAGTCGTCAGACCTTCGGCGACCAGTGGCGCGCAGGCGATACAAAACAGCGGCAGGTTGCGTGCGGCGATCAGGGCGAGGTGCATCCAGCCGAGCGCGAGGAACGCTTCGGCGAAACGGCGCTGCCGGACGGCCCAGAAAGAAGCGGCAAGCGCAGCGACGATCAAGGGCTCGAAATAGATGAGGGCCCCGGAGTGGAAGTTCAACCCCTGGAATTCAGCGACGTGCTGGAGGAGATAGGGATCCGCGATGTAAGTAACGATGTGATGGTGCAACTGCCAGCCGTACGGGTTAATAAAGGTCACCGCGAAGCAGGCCGCGAAAGTTTTAAGCCAGGGCAGCGCCTTGGAAAAGTATTCGCGCCGGCGGACCGGATCGGACTCAATCAGCGCATTCAGTAAGTGGCCGCCAATGTAACAGGCGAGCACGAGGAAAATAACGAAGAAACCGCCATGGAGATTCGTCCAGAGGAGAGTCAACGGGACAAGCCAGGCGAGAAGCTTCGTGCGGCCCTCATCGGCGCGCTGCGTGATGTGGAGCGTGACTACAAAGAAAAGAATGGTAAAAAGATGGGGCCGCGCCAGCCAGTGGATGGAGCAGCCCCCGGTTGCCAATAGGGTGACGGCTATGGCTACCAAACCGTTGTCGCATTTCCGGCGGATCAGACGGAACAAGGCGGCTGAGGACAGGCATATAACCAGCGTGCTGACCAGAACGACCGCCGCCAAACCACCGCTCCTGAACAGAAGTGCGAATATGGTGTCCCACAGCCACTCCCAGGCAAACCAGGGAGCGCCCGGGCGCGAGAACGAAAACAAATCCGTATAAGGAATTTGGTGATGCGCGAGAATCCATTCGCCGGTGCGGAGATGCCACCCTGTATCGCCGTCGGCGAGCAGGGTGCGTGCTCCGGAAAGCTTCACAAAGATAAAGAGCACCGGCATCAGGAATGCGATGTCCGTAAGCGACGGAAGAAAACGGGCGATCAGCGGCACGCGCGCGGTACTCTCCGCGGCCGTGAGGCGGTCCTCTCTCGTCACTGGAAGCGGCATCAGCATGGAAGACTCAGTTCACTAACTCCGAGGTGGGTGTGGAAGAACCGCCGGGGCCGGCCCAGATGCGGGCGGCATCCTCGACGAACCGCATGGTGTTAACCCGAAGCGCCACGTGCGACTGGCCGTTTTCGCCATCGATGACGCGGACCACGGTGGAATCGCAGCGAATCACCCGGGGAGCGAACACGCCTTCCGACGGCAGTTCCAGCTCGACCCGAAGTGAGGAGCCCGCCGGAGGTACGGGGGATGGACGTGTCCAGCGCAGGAGCAGTCCATTACGGCTGATGTTCTCAGTGGTACCACCGGAATTTTCCGATACCAAGCCCTGATTCACGATCCGGCAGGTCAGCCGGAGATCCACTCGCGATGTGGTTCGTCGGTCCATTTTAGGTTTCACTACGATTGAATCTATCGGGTTAGGGCGGAGTTAACAATACCGAATTTGGGTTGCATTCGGCCGCTATCTCGGGTTGTCGCCAGTCCATTTACGGCGGGAAGGATACGCCGGTAAGTATTGATTTGTATACCCTTGGTAAACAAGTTGTGAATAGAACGGCGTGATCTAACCGTAAAAAAGCCGGATGCTTGTCAGAGAATTGTGAAGGTGTTTTTACAGCGATGTTAACCCTGGTTAGCAGTCCATCGCGATTTTCGTTAAGGTCGAAAAAGTACTAGCAGTTAGTGTTCACCCATGGTAAGATTTGTCCTATGTCAACCGTACTTTTGTGTGCTGACGAACCGATCCTGGCGGAAGGTCTCCGACGGATCCTCGAAAATACACCGGGACTGGATTTGGCGGGTTGCTGTCCGAAGCCGGAGGATCTTCGGGAGCAGATTGAAGCCATTCAGCCGGACATTCTTCTGGTGGATCTCACAGCGGACGTTACGTTTTCTGTGCTGAGCGGCCTGCGCGAAGTCGTTTCGACCTCACGCATTGTTCTGTGGGTTCATGCGATCTCGACCGAACTCGCGCTGCAGGCGATGAGCCTCGGCGTGCGGGGCATACTCCGGCGTACACTGCCGGTGGATACTCTGGTCCGCTGCCTCATGCGCGTGAACGAAGGTGAACTCTGGTTCGAAAAGGCGCTCACGGACAGCATCATGACCGCGAACAGCTATTCGCTGACGCGGCGCGAAGGCCAGTTGGTGGCGCTGCTCTCTCAGGGTCTCAAGAACAAAGAGATCGCCTATCAGCTCAGCATTTCGGAGGGCACGGTGAAGGTTTACATGTCGCGCCTGTTCCAGAAACTTGGTGTGAAGGACCGTTTTGAGCTCGCGCTCTACGGATTGCGCAATCTGGCGCCCGGCTCCAGGGTCACGGAAGCGTCGTCGGTTTCCGCCGCGAAGCGCCGTAATGCTCCGCTCTGGCAGCCACCGCGCTCATTCTTTGTGGAACGCATGCCGGCGAGCTCGGAAACGGTAGCTCCGCGTCCGGTCAGCCAGTTCAAGTTCTAATTAAAGGATTCCGGAGTGCCGCCGGTCAGGCGGTAATCCGCAGAGATTCGATGTTCTCGATGACCTGCTCCAGGAGTTCGTCGGTTCGCGCCATCATGGTGCGGAGCGACTGAACCGAGCGGTCCTGCACCTCGAAGCGGCGGTCGGTTTCGTCTTCGAGCCGGCGGGAGAACTGCTCCATGGCCGCGTTGAGCTCGGCCTTTGAAACAAAGTTGTCAACGCCCGCGGTGCGGGAGGTCAGGCGCTCGAGCGGGGCGATCAGGACTTCGATGCGCTTTTCCATGCGAATGAGACGCTCTTCGACAAGATCGAGACGCGCCCATTTATCTTCGGAACCCGGATTGGGCCCCGAATAATTCGGGGTAACGGAGGCGGTCCTACGATCGGCTGAGGCCATGGGGCTTTCGGTCGGGGTCCTTTGGCGGGGTGGGAGATCCGCGACGGAGGTTTGCCTGAAGTCCTCTGTTTCCGGCTCCGGAGCCAGGACATCCAATGCTTTCACGATGCCGTAACCAACTCCTGCCACAATCAGAAGAGATTTGCCCAGTTCCGCTAACGCCCGCTTCAACAAGTCTTGATTATAGAGATGGATGGGAGGCAAGTACATCTCCCAGGTACTTCCCGGCCCGGGTACAACAGTACCACACGTTTGGTACGGAAAAGCCTGAAAACTAAAGTTAAAGGTGATAGGATATCCCCTATGGGGCATAGGGCGAACGATAACGTTCGTTATCCTGATGGCGGCGCCTGGGCGGAGATGCTGGCCGGGATCTGCGACAAGAATGCGCGCCTCGGCGATGCGGTCTCCCAGAAGTGGCCGCCGCGCAAAAGTCAGGTTCCATTACTCGCGGAACTGGAGCGCGAACGTTCCCGAATTGCGCGGGAATTACATGCGGGCGCCGGGCAACCATTAGCCGGAATTAAGATCCATTTGGAGATTCTCGAGGAATGCGCGTCCGCGATTGACGATTTCCCGAAAGTCGATTCCATGCGGACGACAATCGGCCGTCTGCAGACGCTGGCCGAACAGGCGCTCGGGCAGGTACGCGCGGTCTCGCACCGGCTGCATCCACCGGCCTGGCAGGAAATGACGCTGAACAAGGCTCTGGAATCGCTGGTGGATTCCAGTGGACTTGCGGGCCTGAAACTGACGAAAAGCCTGCTCCCGCTCGACGAAGAACCCGCACACGCGGTGAAAGTGCAGATCTACCGTTGCGCTCAGGAATGCGTTTCGAACATCGTGCGGCATTCCGGCTCGACGGAAGCCTCGATTGCGCTGCGGGCGGAGGATGGCAACGTGGTCCTGACGGTTACCGACAACGGGCACGGCTTTGACACCGGCGCCGACAGCAGCGGGATTGGGCTGAAGGCCATCGCGGAAAACGCCCAGTCGGTGAGTGGTACTGCCCGTATTACCAGCAGTGCCGCAGGTACTAAGATAGTTGTGAAAATTCCACGCGCTGCAGATTAACGCGAAGTGTTCCGGGGAGCGGGAGGCGTTTGATGGAAGCAGCACCACTGACGGTAATACTGGCCGACGACCACGGGATTATCCGGGAGGGGGTCGCGGCATTTTGTAAGGCCCGGCCCGATGTGTCGCTGCTCGGACAGTGCAGCGACGGTCAGGAAGCGCTCGATATGATTCTGGCGCGTAATCCGGATTTCGCGGTGCTGGACCTCGATATGCCGCGGCTCAGCGGCCTGGACGTTGTGCGGCGGGCGCGTGAAGCGGGATCCCGAACGCGCTTGATTATCCTTTCCATCAATCGGGATCAGAATACGATCCGCGAGCTTTTTCGCAGCGGGGCCGATGGCTACGTTCTGAAAGACGGGCCGTCGCGGCATATTTTCGATGCGATCAATTATGTGCGCGACGGCGGGCAGTATCTGACGCCTCTGCTGCGGCGGGACGTGCTCGAAAAGAAGGACGAAGACGCGGTAGATCCACTGGCTACGCTGAGCAAGCGGGAATACGAGGTGTTCTCGATGCTGGTAGATGGCGTTCGGCCGAAGGACATCGCAAAATCGCTCGAAATCTCTCCGAAAACCGTCGATACGTACAGGGCGAACATCATGCGGAAACTGGAGATCGACAGCATTGCGGGGCTGGTGCGTTTTGCAATCCAGCGCAATCTGCATGTGACGGCCGGGGAGCTGCCGAATTAGACGGTTCGCATGCCGAAATTTCTGCACATTCTGGCTGCCTCCGTGGGCGGAGGCCTGGTGCTTGGCGCGGGAATCCGGCTGGGCGAGACGATCTGCCGCTCGGGGGAGAATAAGAGCGAGCGTCGCCCGCGTGAGGTCGGCGGCGCCGATGAACTGACGCAGCGGCTGGATCGCGTAGAGCGCGAGATGCAGGTTGAACGCCCTGAGCCCAGCGCCGATTCCGCGCTGGCGGGAGTGGTGGAACGGATGGATCGCCAGCAGCGCGGGATGGAAGCGATTCGGCAGCAGATTTCCGATGCTACGCGCGCGCTCGATTCCACGGGCATGGGGCGCGTGGACACAGCCCGGCGCGATCTGCGCAGCGAACTGCACCGCGAACTCGCGGGAGAGCTGGACCGGCGGCTGGCTGCCGTGGAGGAAAGTCTCCATCGCAGTCTGGATACGTCGAACCGCGAAGCAGTGGAGAGCATGGTATCGACGATCGAGAAGCGGCTGGCGCCGCGGATTGCGCGTCTGGAGACGGAGCTCAGCGGTCAATCCGCCAGCGTGGCCGAACTTCGGGAATACGCGTTCCAGAGCGAACGCAGCATTCTGCGGCTGCTCACTGCGCTCGAAAAGACGATGGGCACGAAGCAGGAAGAAGCGGATTCGCCACGACTTTCCGTCGTCCGATAAATAAGCCATTAAATCGCCTGCGGTTCGCTAGAATGAAATACGACGCAGAGTACAGGTCTGATGCCGGAAATCCATAAAATCCAGGTTATTCTGGCCGATTCGGATGCTTTGCGCCGCGATGGACTGAAAGCTGTTCTGCAGGCGAACGGCGAGATCGAAGTCGTGGCGGGGTGCGCCGACGGCCAGGAAACGTTTGACACCATTCGCGACTTGCGGCCCGCGGTGGCGGTCATCGATCTCAATCTGCCGGGACTGCACGGGATCGAGCTGGTGCGGCGCGTGCGCGGCGAAGCGCTCGGCACGAAGATGGTGATTGTGGCGGGCACGGCGGACGATGACATTGTCCGCGAAGTGGTTCGCGCGGGCGCGGACGGTTATCTGCTGAAGAACGGGCCGGCGCGGCATTTGATCGATGCGATCAATTATGTGCGCGATGGCGGTCAGTATTTTTCTCCGCAACTCGGGCGCGATGGGCGTGACCGGCATCTGCTGGAGGAGCGGCCGCGGGTTCCGCAGGAGATTGCGCGGAGGGACGTGGACGTTTATGACGAACGGCGCGTCCGGGAGTCATCCAACTATCGTGGGACGGAGCGGCGGGTTCGTCCGCGGACGACAGATCCGGAACGGTTTCGGGAACGCATTCGGGAAGAGACGCACCGCGATCTGCGGGAGCACGATTACGAAGTGATGTCGAAGATGGCGCGAACCGAGGGGATCGGGGCGCTGCTGGACCGGCTGGATGAGCTCGAAGGCCGCGTCATGGAAATGGAGACGGGCGAGGAGCCGTTGCCTGCCGATCCGCGTGAGTGGCTGAGCCGCGAGTTGGCCGATTCGCTGGGTGATTCGCGCGGCGGTCGAGGAGGCGGCAGAAGCCAGGTGAGCGCGCGTGAGATGGAAGCGCGGCTGCCGCAGATGATTGAGGAAGCGGTCACGAAGCGGTTCCAATCGATGGCCGGCAAGCTGCAGGAAGAGATTGAAGAGCAGCATGTGCGGACGCTCGAAACGTTCGTCAAGAATATTCAGACGAAGCTGGTGCAGCGCGTTTCCGTGCTGGAACAGAACATGGGCCAGCAGGCCGAGGCGATGCAGCAACTCCGCGAATACAATCAGCGGACAGAGGATAATCTGGGCCGTCTGCTTTCCGGCGTAGACAAGCTGGCAACGGAATTGCCGAAGCGGCTGGCGGCGGCGCAGGCGGAAGCGGCCGCGGAGCCGGCGCAGAGAGCGCGCGAGGAAGCTCCGAAGGAAACGAAGAAGGAGAAGGAAAAAGAGAGAAAGGCGCCGCGCGGTCCGGTGAAGAATCTAGCGCCGAAGATTTTCTGGGCTGTGATGGGAGTGGTGATCATCGTGGGCGGGGTTTACGAGTTTCACTTCAAACCGTCTGACGATGATGCGGCGGTGACGACGGCTCCTGACGGCGCAGTTACGAAGCCGAAGGCGGTGAAGGTGGCGCCGCCCTCCGCCGGCGCGAATACGCAGACGAAGATGGATGCGGCGAAGCAGTATGCGGATCGCAAGGAATATCAGACCGCGGAAGATATTTATAAGCAGGTCGTGCAGGCCGAGCCGAATAATGAAGAGGCAATCAAGGCGCTGGCGAGCGTGCAGTATCGCGAGGGGAAGATTGAAGATAGCGCGGCGACGCTGGACCGGCTGCAGAAGAAGTAGCGGCTTTGAGTGGCGGCGGAAAGCGCTGTGAGAAGATAAGTTTTAGCTTTTGCTGTAGCCCATCGTGCGGATGTGGCGGAATTGGCAGACGCGCTAGATTCAGGTTCTAGTGTTCGCAAGGACGTGGAGGTTCAAGTCCTCTCATCCGCAC
>DASYCD010000014.1:0-12542 GCA_036500405.1 Bryobacteraceae bacterium | reverse complement strand
GAAGCGTTCGACGCGATCCGCGAGGACATCGGCAATTCCTACGCTCTGACCTACTATCCGGCCGCGAATCCCAACGAAGGCTTCCGCAAGATCAACATCGAAATCGTGACGGACGCCGCCAAAAAGCTTCGGGTACGCTCCCGCCCCGGCTACCGGCCGCGCACCTACTGACCGGCATCCAAAGATCAAACGCCAACAAAAAGGGCGCTCCTTTGCGGGAGCGCCCTTTTTTTTATCCTGATCGAATTCCCGAATCTTACTTCAGACTCGCCATCAGCGTCCTCACTTCACCTTCCAGCTGCTTCGTCGGACGGTTCGCCAGAGCGAGCTGGCATTCCGCTTTCGCGTTGACCGTATCGCCCTTCTGGTTCAGGGCCATCGCGTAGTGATAGTGATAGGTCGGATTCAGAGGCGCCTGCTGGACGAGCGGCTTCAGTTCGTCAATTGCGCTCTCCGGCATGTTCTTCTTCATGTAGATCCAGCCGATCGTGTCTTTCACTTCGAGGAAGGTTGGCAGCCGCTGTTTGGCCTGTGTCGCGTAGGAAAGCGCCAGCGTGTAGTCGCCGTTCGTCTCGGCAATCAGATACGCCAGATTGTTGAGAACCAGCGGATTATTCGAATCGATCTTGAGCGCCTTCTCGTAGTACGTGCGCGCATGCGGCTCATCCGCCTTGGCTTCATACAGCAGCGCCAGGTTTGTCGCAATGGCGGCGTTTTCCGGCAGCGCCTTCGAGGACATCTCCATGTACTGGATGCTCTTGTCGTAATCGCCCTTGAACCGGTAGGATTCACCGATGCGGCTCCACAGGTCGCCCTTGAGCTTCATATCGGTCGTACCGTTGACGAGGCCGCCATACGTGGCGATCGCCGGATCGAACTGGCGAGCCGCCATCTCGGCATTCCCCAGTTCGCGCTGCAGCTCGAACGACGGAGTTTTCTGGGCCGCCGCGCGAATGAGATCCACGCTCTTATCGGCCTGCCCATCAGCCAGAAGCGCCTTCGATTCGCCCAGCAGACCGCGGATATTGCCTGGCGCCGCGTCGTAAGCCCGCTTGAAGTGGTCGAGCGCATCTTTGTTCTTCTTCTGATTCAGATCGAGCACGCCCAATTCAAGCAGCGTCTCCACCTGCTTCGGATCCTTATCCAGAACCTCGGTGAGCATCTTGCGCGCGTCGTCATACTTCGAGAGACGCTGCAGCGCGGCGGCCTTCATCACGCGGCCCTGCACGCTGTCCGGACGGATCTTCAGGATTTCGTCCGCCTGGCGAACGGCTTCATCGTAATGCTGCAGCACGATGTTGACCTGCGTCATCGCGTAGCGCGCGGGCAGGTAGTTCGGGTTCAGCTCAATGCAGCGCTCGAACTGCTGCTGCGCCTGCTGGAACTGGTTCTTCGCGAAATACGTGCGGCCCAGATTGAAGCGCGCCACCCAGTTGCTCGGGCGCGCAGTCACCACAGACTGCAGTTCGTTCTGGGCTGTCTCGATGTCGCCTTTATCGATCAGGAACGTCGCCTGCAGACCCTTGGCTTCCGGATCCTTCGGATCGTTCTTGAGGATTTCGTTGTTCTTCGACTGCGCCATCGTGATGTTGTTCTGGCGGATATAGATATCGATCTCAGCCTTCAGATAAGCATTGGTGTTTTTGGAATCGGCTTTAATACCGGTCTCATATTCCTTGAGGGCCTGATCGAGCTGATTGATCCGGAGATAGAAAGCGCCAGCCTGGAAATAAGCGGAGGGGAACGACTTCAGGTCCTGCTTCATGTCATTCAGCATTTTGACCAGATCGTCCTGCCGGTGCGACGCGTAGTAGTACTGCGCCAGCATCAGGCGCATGGAAGTATCCTTCGGAACCGCCGCAATGGCGGACTTCAAAATGGCTTCGGCTTCCGGCAGCTTTTTCTGGGCGATATAGATGCGGTAAAGTTCCACATAACCGTTCAGGTTGGTCTTGTCCTTGGCAACCAGGCCCTTAAACATTCCTTCCGCTTCCCCGGTTTCGCCATCAAGGGCGAGAGTGCGGCCCAGCGCGAGGGTGATCACGTAATCGCCCTGCTTTGCGTTCAGCGCCGTCCTGTATTCCTGAATCGCCTTCTGCACCTGCGCTTTCGCTTCCGGCGCTTTGCCGTCGCGGAAAAACTGCGTGGCGCCGAGCAACGCCAGATCGCCGCTGAGCTTATGGCCTTCCCAGGAGTTGGGATTCCGCTGCAGCAGTCCATCCACCATGGGCTGCACGTCCTGGATCAACTGCGCTGCGCTCTTGGGGTCGCCCTGCGCGGCCATCAGCATAATTTCTGAGAGCTTCAGCGTCGCATCGTCGGCATCGGCCTTGCCTTTCGGCAGAAGTTCCACCGCGCGCCGCAGCATCTGGACGGCAGTCGAGATCTCTCCCAACTGGAGGTCCGTCAGCGCGAGCCTGTAATAGCCTTCGCCGAACCTCTTATCCTTATCCAGCGCCTTGCGGTACATGAGGCTGGCTTCCTTATACTTCTTTTGCTCGAAGTATTTATTGCCGCTCTCCAGATATTTCTGCTTCAGGACGTTCGGATCGCGGCTGCAGGCAGCAGAAAAAAGCACAAGGGCCGCAAGGGCGAGGGAAAGATATCGCATAGGGTGAACCTGACTTACTTATTTTCCTACAAGTTGAGCGATTCCGGACACAGAAGTACCAAACCAGAGTCCTAGTACCTCCAGAACGGTAAAGGCTGGATTACCAGAGCCTTTAGTATACGGCGCCGGATTTATCCCTTGGTCGACTAGGGCGGAAAATGTGAGACTTTACGCCTTTAAGCTGTTGATAAGTGCGATTGCCGACCGAATATCAACCATACGGCGCACCGGATCGCTCGCCTCACGCTCAATGGAAAGCGGTCCGCCATATCCAATTTCCCGCAGTTTGGCGAGAAATCGCGGAATTCCCACGGCACCAGCCCCCAGCGCTTTCTCTTTTCCGAGCGCGCCAGCAACGCCAGCCTGCGGCCAATCGCCATCCTTGCAATGAACGGTGAGAACCTTCGGCGCCAGAATTCCCAAAGCGTCGATGGGATCGCCGGTGCCGTAAAGAATCATGTTGGCAGGATCGAAATTGATCCCGAGGTTCGGCCGCGCCACGTCGTTTAGAAACGCCATCAGCACGCGCGCGGGTTCCTGGCCGGTTTCGAGCGCGAAAGTCTGATTGTGCGACGCCGCGTGATCGCAGACGCGGCGAACCATTTCGCGCACCGCGATGTAATCGGGATCGGAATGCGATTCCGGAACGAAGCCGATGTGGGTCGCGATGCCAGGCGCGCCGATCACGGCCGCGAAATCGCTGACGCCCAGCGTCCGCTGTTCGCGCTCCGCCCGGGTTGCCGGCGGAATGAAGCCCACCGTTCGCTGCACGGTGGGGACATCGGCATAGCTCTCGCCGTTATATGCGGCGAAAACCGTGTGGATCCGGAAGTCCGCGGCGCGCAGCGCATCTCGCCATTGCGGAGCGCACGCAAGATCCAGATCGCCCGGAATTCCTAATTGCCCGGAATGAATCCCGAGGTTCGTGAGTTCGGCGATGGTTTGCGCGGGATCGCCGCCCGCCCAGAACATAACGGCTGTTTCAAGTGGTTCGGATTGAGGCATGTTTTGTAAACCTACACGGTGCGGAGAATCGCACCGTTTTTTTCGCGCGATTCCACCATCCGGTCAATCAGCGCGACCGCTTGCGCGGATTGCCGCGGCGGGCACCGTTCGGGTTGAACTTCGTTCGCGACGCACTCGGCGAAGTATTCGAGCTCAGCGGCGAACGCATCGCGATCGCTCAGAGGAACGGTGTCGCCCTCGCCGCTTTCGGGGCAGCGGCGAAATTCACTCGTTGCGCTGGACCAGTCGAACGTCGCGGCATCGGCCGTCACCGTGAATTCCATCGAAAATGGATACGCCTTCGGGTGATGCCATCCGCCGGTGATCACGACCGGGCCGAGGTTCGGATAAATCAGGTCAGCATGAATAATATCGATGCCGCGCGGCAGATCGCGATGTCCGCGAGCCCGCACAGCCTCCGGCATGCCCCACAGCGAGATGCAGAAATCGGCGTCATGAATCAGCAGGTCCATGATGCCGCCACCGCTGCGCTTCGGGTCGGTCAGCCACGGGTTCCATGTGGGAGCCGCGCAGCGCCGCCGGAATAGCGCGGAGCGGACTGTGCCTGCGCTCTCCAGCAATTCCGTCAATTTCACATATGACGGAAAGAAGCGCAGGACGTGCGCCGCCATCAGAATGCGGCTATTCTGTTCCGCCTCGCGAATCAAGCCTTCCGCGCTTGCCACGTCGAGCGAGATCGGCTTTTCGGTGAGCACGTGCTTCCCGGCGCGAAGCGCGGCGGTCGCCGCGGGTACGTGCTGATCCGTGGGCAGGCAAATATCCACCGCCTCGATGGCGGGATCGGCCAGCGCTTCCGCCAGCGTCTTGTATCCGCGAACATCGGAAAAATCGAATTTTTCACCGGTATTGGCGAAGTTGCCACCCACCGAAGTGAGGTCACCCGTGAGACGGCGCTCGTCGGCATCCACAACCGCGTGAAGCCGAACATCGGGAACCGTGCGCCACCCTTTCAGGTGGGTCACGCCCATAAAGCCAAGACCGACGACTGCGATATTAAGCATTTAGTTTGCTACCCGCTTCGCCGCGATTATCGTGATGTCATCCGATTGCGGCGCGCCGTTTGCATGCGCGGCCACGGCCATCCGGATGCTTTCCACAATCTGCGAAGCAGTCAGATGGCGGCCTAAGCGGATCGTTTCCACGAGCCTTTCCGTTTCGAACTCATCATTCTGCGCGTTGGCGGCTTCCGTCACGCCATCGCTGTAAATCACCAGCGTATCGCCAGGTTCCAGCTTGTTTCGATATTCCCTGTATTCCATTTCCGGAATGATTCCGATGACCGGGCCGCCACCGCGCAGCAATTCGCGTTTTCCGTCCGCGCGCATCAGCACCGGAGGATTGTGGCCGGCGTTGCACCAGGTCAGTTCGCCGGTCTGGCTATCCAGCATGCAGAAAAACAACGTGATGAACCGGTTCGGCGGGCAGTTCGCGCACGTCAGGCGGTTCAGCCGCGTGACGACGGAAACCAGATCGGACGGTTCCTCGACCAGCGCCTGCACCCGCGCCTGCAATCCCATCATCATCAGCGAAGCAGGCATCCCTTTGCCGGACACATCGCCGAGAACCATCGCCACGCGTCCGTCCTGATAAGGGAAGAAGTCGTAATAGTCGCCACCCACGGTCCGGCAGGCGGCGTTGTGACCCGCCAGCTCCAGGCCCGGCACTTTCGGCGCAACCGAAGGCAGATAACCCTGCTGGATTTCCGCCGCCTGATCCAGATCCCGCGCCATGATTTGCCGCGCCCGCTCCATCTCGGCCAGACGCGTGTGCTCAATCCGCACCGCCGCAACATTTGCCATCACTGTAAGCAGATTGAGGTCGTCGCGCGTGAAAGGACGCAGAATCGAGGGAGAATCCACATAGATGATGCCGATAATTTCCTTGCCCGTCTGCAGCGGCACCGCGATCAGGCTGCGCACGTCCTGCTCCACGATACTGCGCCGCTCGCGCAGTGCCTCGTCCGCCGACGTATCGCAGACCAGAACCGATTCGCCAGTTTCGACGACCCGGCTGCGCACCGCGCTCGAGATCCGGAATCCTTCACCGCGATTCGCCCGTGGCACTAGTTGTCCATCTTCCAGCGTCAGCAGAATGCCGCGGGCGCCTTTCACCGCGTCGATTGCCAGATCCAGAATGAAGCGGAAAAGTTCCGGCAGCGGCCGGTTACCCGAAAGCTCATTTCCAGCGCGAATCAGAGCCGCTACCTGCGTGGAGGCCAGCCCCGAAGGTTCGCGCTGAGTAGCGGACTTCGCCTTCTCATCGGCCTTCATAATGCTTTCGAGGCTCGTGATGACGGTGGCGCCGCCCGCAGTCGATCCCTCGAGATCGCCGGAATCGAAAATGAGAACCGGGCTGGAGATCCGCGCTCCCGCCTCGTCCACAATCACGATCATGTGTCCCGCCATGATGCGATCGCCGCTCTTGAGCGCGGTCCTGGCGGTGAGGGGTTCCCCGTTCAGCGTCGTCCCGTTCTTGCTCCCGAGGTCGACAATCGTCCACCCATCGCCATCACGCTCGAACAGCGTGTGCTGGCGGGACAAGCCGGAATCGTTGGGATAGCTGAGGTCAGCGGTCGCGGAGCGGCCAAGGCAAAGCCGGTCGCCTGCCAGCGGAACCAGCTGGCTCTTCCCATCCGGGGAGAGGATCTGGAGTTCTTTCATCCGTTCCGTCTCCGTATTATGGCAGGACTGGGCTCGGGTGGCGTCAGGCAGTTCTAAAGGATTGCGGCCAGTTCCGCCACAGCGATGGCGCACTGCTCGCGGGTCACGTCCCGATGGGTCAGCGCTCGCATCATCCGGTCGTTAAAGCCGTTCATGCGGATGCCGCGCTCCTTCAAACGAGCGCTGATCTCTTTCGGCGCAAGGCCGGTTGCGGAGACATCGACAATAACGATATTCGTCACGGCGGGTGTCACTTTGAGCACGCTGATCTTCGCCAGTTCGCCGGCGAGGAAAGCGGCGTTCGCGTGATCGTTGGGCAGCTCTTTCGGGCCGTCCTCCAGCGCGATGAGACCGGCGGCCGCCAAAACCCCGGCCTGCCGCATCCCGCCGCCGAGCCGTTTCCGGTACAACCGGGCCTTATCGATCAGCGGCCGGGAACCGGCGACGATCGAACCCATCGGGGCGCCCAGCGCCTTCGAGAGGCAAAACGTCAACGTATCGATCTTCGCCGCGAGCTGCTTTACGCTGCGTCCGCAGGCCGCCGCTGCATTGAACACTCGCGCGCCATCCATATGAACCCGTACGCCGCGTTCGTGCGCGCCATCGCAGATTTCATCGATCACTTCCTGCGGATAAAATCGTCCGCCGCCCATGTTGTGCGTATTTTCGAGCGAAATCGCGCCGGTAGGAGCGGCATTGTAGGTAACCGGCTTGATGAGCGAGCGGATCTGCTCCCATTTCAGAATGCCCTCGGGAGCGTCTACCGTCCGGACGTGACAGCCCGCAAACCACGGCGTCATGGAAAGCTCCCAATCCACCAGGTGTGCGCGGGAGTCGGAGATCACTTCCTGGCCATGCTCGGTCAGCAGCTTGATCCCGATCGTGTTCCCCATCGTTCCGGAGGGAACGAAAAGCGCTGCTTCTTTCCCAATGATTTCAGCGGCGCGCGTTTCCAGACGATTGACGGTCGGATCTTCGCCGTAAACGTCGTCGCCGACTTCGGCGTCGAACATGGCCTGGCGCATGGCCAGCGTTGGTTTGGTGACGGTATCGCTGCGAAGGTCAATAACGGGGCGGTCGCTCATGCGGCGAGAAACTCCTGGAAAATTTCGTTCGAAACCATGATTCCACGGCTGGTGAGCCGCACGCGGCCATCGACGGATTCGAGCATTCCGGTGGAAAGATGGCGCTCGAGCGCCGGGCCGAAGCGGCGCCAGTCAGCTGCGTCCGGCAGAACGCCTTCCGTCAGCCGCAGGCCGACGAAGAATTTCTCTTCGCCGGGGTCCGGACAAACCGATTCGGCGCGAACAGATTCCCCGCGCTCCGCCCGCTCCACGTATTCGAGGGCCGTTTCCACGTTCTGCCAGCGAGTGACGCCGTCGAACGAATGGGCATCGGAGCCGAACCCAAGATACGGCTCGCGCCGCCAGTATTTCAGGTTATGGAGCGACTCCGCGCCGTGCCGGGCGAAATTGGAAATTTCATAGCGCTGAATACCGCGCCCGGCGAGGTGCTCCACAGCCGTTTCGTAAAACGTGGCGATCTGATCGTCGGATGGAACATCCATCGCGCCGTAGCGCTTCCCGCCGAGCAGAATCTCGGAACCCAGGCGGCTATCGTCATCCACTTCCAGCATGTAGACGGAGGCGTGCGGCACTTCCAGTGCAACCAGCGCATCGAGCGAAGCCTGCCAGGATTCCGCCGTCTGGCCCGGAAGCCCGGCAATCAGGTCCACGCTGATATTCGAAATGCCTTCTTCGCGCAGCAACGTCACGTTGTGCTCAACGGTCGCTGCATCGTGCCGCCGTCCCGTGCGCGCAAGCTCACCACGCACGAACGATTGCACGCCGAGGCTGACGCGATTGATCCCGAGCCGCCGCCAGGCGCGGATACGATCCGCACTCGGCGAACCTGGCGCGGCCTCCAGCGTCGCTTCCTGCCACAGAGACGGGACCGCCGCGGCTAACCGCCCGATTGCCTCCGGTTCCATCGCACTCGGGGTTCCACCGCCGAAGTAAAGCGTTTCCGCTCCCGCGGTAAGCTCCCGCAGTTCCGCAACGAGTGCATTCAGATAGCGCTCCTCCAGCCCGCGCGGCTGAATGCCGGAAGCGAAATTACAGTACGTGCACTTCTGCGCGCAAAAAGGCCAGGAAATGTAAACTCCCGCCATCTCAGTTCACCTGGGCAGCCAACGCCAAATGCTTCGTAAACACGGCGGAGGTCTTCGTGCGCGCATAACCTTCGCGGAGGTAAAAGCGATGCGCATCTTCGCGGGCCACTCGCGAACGCACCAGCATCTCGTTCAATCCACGGCTGGCCGCCCACTGCTCGGCGCGCTCCACCAGCAACCGCCCGATACCACGGCTACGCATTCCCGATGACACCACGAGGGCGGTGATCTCCGCCCGGGACTCGACGCACAAATGGTGGCTGATCTCGACCGAAATCCACCCCGCAACCCCTTCGAGATACGAAGCCACAAAGGCCGCCTGACCCGGCTGGCGCATCAGGGATTCAATGCGCCGCCGCATCGCGTCCGACGCGACCGGATATCCCAATTCGCCGCTCAAAAGCGTCACTTCCGGCGCATCCAGAGGCGTCATTTCACGGATGTGGATGTCGAGGGGGTCCAAAGCTCAGGATAGCGCCCGCGCTGCACCTTTTCGGCCTTTCCCGCATCCAATGTCAGTATGATTGCGATTCGGAAGGCCGATGAGCGCGGCCATGCCGACCATGGCTGGCTCAACTCTTACCACTCTTTTTCGTTTGCTGACTACTTCGATCCCGAACACACCCAGTTTCGTTCACTGCGCGTCCTGAATGAGGACCGCGTCGCCGCCGGCATGGGCTTTGGGTCCCATCCGCACCGCGACATGGAGATCATTTCCTACGTGGTTTCGGGCGCGCTGGAGCATAAGGACAGCCTGGGAACCAAAGCCACGATGCGCGCCGGAGACGTACAGCGCATCAGCGCGGGCACCGGCGTGATACACAGCGAATACAACCCGTCATCCGAAGATCCCGTCCACTTCCTTCAGATCTGGCTTGTGCCGGACGAACGTGGCGTCAAACCCCGCTACACAGAGAAAGCCTTCGGAAACGTCACGTTGGGCAAACTGCATCTGATTGCCTCGAAATCGGGACGTGACGAATCGATCCCGATCCATCAGGATGCCGAAGTCAACGTGGCGCGTCTCGACAAGGGCGCATCGCTCGACTACGCACTGAAGAAAGGACGCTCGGGCTGGGTTCAGCTCATCGAAGGCGAGTTGAACGTCAACGAGACAACGCTGAGGCCGGGCGACGGAGCCGCTATCCAGGACGAAACCCTGCTTCGTCTCCAGACACCCTCCAGTGCGCACTTCCTCTTCTTCGATTTGAACTAACCTCAAAGGGGCGACAATAAAGTCATGGCGGAACGCGAAGTCATCACGCTCGGCGGCGGCTGCTTCTGGTGTCTGGAAGCGGTGTATCTCGAAACCGAAGGAGTCGAATCGGCGGTGTCCGGCTACATGGGCGGCGTGACGCCGAACCCGACCTACAAGCAGGTCTGCAGCGGAACCAGCGGCCACGTGGAGGTCGTCCAGATCACTTTCGATCCCACGGTGATCACGCGCCGCGACATCCTCGAAATCTTCTTCGTCATCCATGACCCCACGACGATGAACAGCCAGGGGAATGATCACGGAACGCAATACCGATCCGTGATCTTCTACCACTCGCCGGAACAGAAGCAGGCCGCCGAGGAAATCTGCGCGGAACTGACGAAGCAGAACGCCTACGGCCGGCCGATCGTGACTGCGATCGAGCCGGCGTCGGTTTTCTACAAGGCCGAGGACTACCACCAGAACTACTTCGAGAACAATCCGAACCAGCCCTACTGCTCGTTCGTGGTAGCGCCGAAGGTGCAGAAGTTCCGGGCGAAGTTCGCAGCCCGGCGCAAGGCCAGCTAACGGTATTCTTCCCGAACGCGCTACATCGGCCGCGAGTGCAGGATCATCCAGTTCATCCCGAACCGGTCCCGCGCCTGACCGAAGCGCGTTGCGAAGAAAGTCTCCTGCAGTGGCATCAATGCCTTCCCGCCATCAGACAGCGCGGCGAAGATTCGCTCCGCCTCTGCGTCGCTTTCCACATTCAGCGTCAGATAGGCGCTGCGCATCGGTTCGGCGCTGGGGATATCGGCGCCCATCAGCTCCGTCCCACCCACCGTGATGGTGGCGTGAAGCACCATATCCTTCCACTCCGGCTTCATCTGGCTCTGGTCCGGCGCCTGACCGTGCGTCATCACCATGCCGATCTTGCCTCCCAGATGTTTCTCGTAGTAACGGAACGCCTCAGCGCAGTTCCCGGCGAAATTCACGTACGTATTCAGGCGCATTACTTCTTCTCCTCTGTGGCAAAATCTTCTTCCGAATACAGCGGGCGAATCTCGATATACGACATTTCCGGCATCGGATTCGGGCAGCGCTTCACCCATTCGATCGCTTCATCGAGCGACTTCACTTCCCAAAGCCAGTAGCCCGCGACGAGCTCCGGCGTGTTTTCAAACGGCCCCCGGCGCAGAGTCCGATCTTTCCCGGAGAAAGTCACCCGAGCCCCCTGCGAGGTAGGCTTGAGTCCCCCTCCATCCTTCATCACGCCGGCCGCGATCAGCTCCTGATTGAATTTGCCCATATCTTCGAGCAATTGCGCGGTCGGCATCACGCCCGCTTCCGACGCTTTCGTCGCCTTCACTATAACCATCACTCTCATTGCGTTTGTCCTTTATGAATGGAATAAAATTCTTTCGAGCCGCGGATTCCGCATCACCAGGGAAGCCCACACGATGACGCCGAACACGATCGGAAAAACAATGTTGAACATCGGAGCACCGATCCGAACCCCGCTCGCGACGGCTCCGCCCAGATAGCCGGTCATCAGAATCGCTCCGAAAATTGCGGTCCGCGGTATCGCGTACAGCAGGGTGGAAATCAGCAGTGCGAAACCGATCCCCACGATGGCGGTTTCCGGATAGCCGAGCTGGATGGTGGCCTGAACCACAAAAGGCGGTTTGAAGAGCTTCATCCCGCCGTCCATCGCCATGAAAAGAATGGCGAGCGCGCTCAGGGCCCGGCCTGACCAGAGGCGCGATTTCGAGATGCGTGCCTCTAAACTATTTGAAAAACTGACGTTGGAAATTGCCGTTGCAGTCATTGTCCGTTCTCCTTACGCACCTTTGACCGGACGGGAAGCCGAAAATCATCGGCCTGCGAAAAGTTTTTTATTGGGACAGCGTCAGCGGAAACCCGAACCGCCGAAACAGGGCCGGCGCATCGAGAAACGAAGTCGTCCCGGAAATCTGATCGCCGGAAAGATCGATCACGATCAGCGCCCAGGCCTCATGGCCGCCGGAGGGACTTTTTCGGTACTGCGCAAAGGCCGGCGATCCGCAGACAGATGTCGCAATCAGCCGCGATCCGCGGCAGCCGCACCCCGGCCCGAGCATCCACGTTCGGATGTTGCCGTGCCCCTGCATCCAAAGCGAATAGGGCGGCATGCAGATGGTTGCATCCTGACGCATGAGACTGGTCAGGCGGTCAACGTCATAGCTCTCGAACGCGGAAATGTACCGTGTCACCAGATCCTGCTGAGCCGAGTTCAGCTCCGGCGATTCTCCGTTATCACGCTTTTCCAGCGCAGCCCGCGCGCGCTGCAGTGCGCTGTTCACGGATGCGACCGAAACATCCAGCGTGGATGCCGCTTCGTTCGCGGAAAATCCCAGTACTTCGGTCAACAGCAGCGCGGCCCGTTGTTTGGGAGCCAGATGTTGCAGCGCCGCCATAAAAGCGAGCCGGATACTCTGCCTCAGCATCAGTTGCTCGGCAGGATCGGAGCCGGCCGGCAGGATCCGCGCATCCATCATGGGCTCGATCCAGAAGCTGTTGGGCTGTTGCGCCAGATATTCGATCGAAGGAACGCCCGGCGCGCCCTCTTCGACCGGAATCGCCCGCCGCCCGCGGTCTTTCAGTTCATCCAGACAGACGTTCGTCGCAATGCGATAAAGCCATGTCCGGATGGAAGAGCGGCCATCGAACTGCTCCCAGGCTTTCCATGCCCGCAGCATCGTCTCCTGCACGGCGTCATCGGCATCGAACACCGATCCGAGCATGCGATAGCAGTGGCCCGTAAGCGCCGGGCGATGATCTTCCAGGCTGGCGACATCGGCAGTCATGTGGGGAAAACTCAATTGTAGCGAGGTCCGCCGC
>DASYCD010000013.1:0-1913 GCA_036500405.1 Bryobacteraceae bacterium | reverse complement strand
CGCCGCGTACGAATACCTGGAGAGCGGCGCGCATTTCGGCAAGGTCTGCATCCGTGTCTGATTCCGCCCGCGCGGTGTGAAACCCGACAGACACCCGTGACGTAGAGTAGACAAGGCGTCGCATTTGGTTTGCCGAATGCGATGTATACTCGTGGACAAGCAGGAGATCGGCCTTATGCGTTCCTTTTTCAGGTCGGATTTATTTGTGAACTCGGCGGCGTGGCGGCAGGGTACCGCTATGGCGGCAACGATACTTCTGCTCGTGCCGACGCTGTTTGTCACGCCGGCATTCGCCAAGGACAAGAAAAAGGATCCCGACGAGATCGGCAACCGCGATGTCGGCAAGGGCCTGAACTTCTATTCGATCGAGAAGGAAATCCGAATCGGCAAACAGATGGCGCAGGAAGTGGAGCGCCAGGCGAAGATCGTGGACGATCCGGTCATCGCCGAGTACGTCAACCGCGTGGGCCAGAATCTGGTGCGGAATTCGGACGCCAAGGTCCCGTTCACTATTAAGGTGATCGATGCGGAAGAAATCAACGCGTTCGCTCTGCCCGGGGGCTTCTTCTTTGTGAATACGGGCGTGATCGCGAATGCCGATAATGAAGCCGAAATGGCTGGCGTGATGGCGCATGAAATCGCTCACGTTGCCGCCCGCCATGGCATGAAGCAGCAGACCAAAGGCGATCTCGTCAACTATGCCAGCATTCCGATGATGATCTTCCTCGGCGGCTGGGCGGGTTATGCGATTTATCAGGGCGCGCAACTCGCGATCCCGCTGACGTTCCTCAAGTTCTCTCGCGGCGACGAAGCCGAGGCCGACATGCTGGGCCTGCAGTATATGTATAAGACCGGTTACGACCCGGAAGCGTTTGTCGACTTCTTCGAAAAAGTGCAGTCGCAGGAAAAACGCAAGCCGGGTTCGGTCTCCCAGTTGTTCTCGTCGCATCCGCCGACGGCTGAGCGCGTGAAGGCCGCTCAGGAAAATATTCAGAATTATCTGAAGGAACGGCCGGAATACGTCGTCAGCACCAGCGAGTTCAATGACATCAAGGCTCGCGTTCTTGCGATGCACGGACGCAAGTCTGTTCAATCGACCGATGCGAAAGATGCCGGCAAGCCTACACTGCGACGCAATCCGAATGGAACCATCGACGAGAGCGGCCAGGAAAAGGCTCCCGCGCCTGACGCGGATGATCGTCCAACGCTGAAGCGGCGCAATACCCAGTAATCGGGTGCCGGTTCTCCCTCGACTCCGCAACGATTTAGACATCATGCCCTCGCCGGTGGAAGACCGGCCAGGGCTCCTGGTGCGGGATTCGCTGCGTTATTCTCACACCGTCCTCATCATTCCGCCAGAGTTGATTCCCTGCCTCACGTACTTTGATGGCGAGAAGACGGACCGCGAGCTTCACGAAATGATGTATCGCGCTTCGGGTGATCTGCGCGCCGGTGAGGTGGGAGATCAGATCGCGGCTGCGCTGTCGAAGGCTGGATTCCTCGAAGACGAGAATTTCGAGAGGCTTCGCGAAGAGCGGCAGCAGGAATTTGCCGAATCACCGGTGCGTGTTCCGGCGCATGCGGGGTCGGGTTATCCGAATGAGGCGGGCGCCCTTGCGGAGGTCATGCGCCGGTGGATGGCTGGCGATGCTGTTGTGGATGGCGCTGGGCCAGTGGCGGGAATGGCCGCGCCGCATGTGAGTCCCGAGGGCGGGTTCGACTCCTATCGCGCTGCCTATGCCCGGCTGGCGCCAGAATTACGGGATCGAACGTTCGTCATTCTCGGGACTTCTCATTACGGAATGCCCGATCGGTTTGGGCTCACGCGCAAGTCTTATGTGACGCCGTTCGGCGAGGCGCGGACGGATGGAGCGCTGATCGGCGAACTCGTCAATGCTGCGCCTGACGCGATC
>DASYCD010000012.1:0-18761 GCA_036500405.1 Bryobacteraceae bacterium | reverse complement strand
AATACCCCGCCGACTCTTCGATGCCTGTAACCTCATATTCAGGCAAACCCAATACCGCCTCTGATTTGATCAAAACTTTCCTCGCAAGTCTGTTTTTATCAGTCAGAGGCTGGGTTTGCCCCCATTAACGAGCTAGAGCCTGCTGCCGATGGCAAATGGCGCCATTCTGAGTTTGGGGCTGAGCGGTCCACTCTCGATCGACGATGCAGATGGAAAGCAGATCGCATCTCTGCCCGGCTCGGCTCTGGGTGGTAGCGGGAGTGACATGACCGCCGCAGCGATTGACGCAACAGGCAATGTCTGGATCGTCGGAGTGACGAATTCGGCCGATTTCCCGCTGGTTCATCCGTTTTATTCGACGGTGACCCCCGGCAACGTCAGTGCATTTGTCGCAAAGCTCAGTCCCGATCTCACCGTTCTCTTCTCGTCGTTTCTGCAAGGCTCCCCGGTTGAGGGACAGACCAACGCCGATGCGATCGCGCTCGACAATTCCGGTAACGCATACATTGCCGGTGACACGACGGACTCGAACTTCCCCACCACAGGGCCGACTTTCGGAACAGGCACCCCATCCCCTGCCAGGTTCACATTTATCACGGAAATATCCGCCGACGGCACGAAAATGGTCTATAGCCGTCTGCTCGGAGCTATCGAACGCAGCTGCATCGGGGGAAGCAGCTGCGCAAGTGTTTCCGCAACGACAACTCCCGCAGCTGTTGCGGTGGATCAGGCCGGCGGCGTCGTTGTCGCGGGCTCCACGAATACGTTGGATTTTCCGATCACTGTCACGCCCTATCCGGGCGGTCAAGGCGCTTTCATCGCTCGCATTGCTCCTGGAGGAGGACAGATGAGCTGGTCCACCGAAATAGGTTCATTGTTCCTGGCGCAGTATGGTCCTCAGGTTCAGTCGGTGATGGTTGATCCATCCGGGAACGTTTATCTGGCCGGGACTGCGTTGGGTGGCATTGCGGGTACTGCCCATTCTCTTCAGCCAACCGCTACCCGCGTCTCCGGAATACCTGATTACGGCTTTGTCATCAAATTCAGCCCCGACGGCGCTCAGATGTTGTACGCCACAAATATCGGCGGCGACATCGGTTCGATTCTGGCCGGAATGACATTCGATTCCTCGGGTAACGTCTGGCTAACGGGTTCTACTGCCTCTGCGGCTTTCTCCGGGCTTCCCGGCAGCGGCGTCGATTTCGCTTTGGAACTGAATTCTGACGCCTCTGCGCTCAACCAAACCTTCGACTTTCTTCCGGAGACCGCGGCCTCGTTTTCCATCCTGCATAACGGTCCACTATCTTTTGATTCGTTCGGCCGGCTCCTTCTGATCGGCGACAATGGCAATCTTCTCCGCTGGAATCCGGATACCGCCGCCACCAGTTCCGCACTCTTTGGCCTGACCAACTCCGCGGTTCCCTCATCGATGAGCGGAGGCGCTGCCGGAGAGCTCGCGACGTTCTATGGAGTGGGCCTCGGCCCCTCTCAGGCTCTGGTGGGGATGCCAGACGCGGCTGGACGGTACCCGACGACGCTTGGTGGAGTCACCGTCGGATTCTCGGCCGGTATTGCCGTCATTCCGGCGCCGCTCCTTTACGTAGGTCCCAACCAGATCAATTTTCAAGTACCCTTCGGCGTGAACGGGACCACTCCCGTAATCGTCACGACTCCCAGCGGCCAGCTTCCGGCGCTTCCGTTTCAGGCTCTCGGCTCTATAGGGATCTTCGGTGTTGTCAATCCGGACGGGAGTATCAATTCGGCATCGAATCCCGCGCCAGTGGGGTCGGCGGTCGCCCTTTACGCGACCGGGCTCGGGGCGCCTGAGCCATCTTCAGGCGATGGAGCGATTTCTGCGAGGGCCGACAACGCATTCGCGAATTCGGTCACAGTTCAAAGCACGAACTTGTCGGTCACGTTGCCGGTCCTCTACGCGGGCACCGCTCCGACGCTGATCAACGGCCTCGATCAGATCAATGTGCAACTGCCGACACCGCGCGCCGGTTTTCCCCGAACCGACCCGGTCGTGGCTATCAAAACAGCGAGCGCTCTCTCTAACCAGGTCATTGTTTACACGCAGTGACGCGGGGTTGGGGATTGACACACGTTTGAAACCGAATTTTGCCTCGATGTTGTTTTACGGGCTATATAATTTGGGAAAACATGCACAAGATCATCCCGGCGCTGCTGCTGTTTCTCTGTCCACTGTTCCTGCCCGCTCAGGCAACCAGGAATGAGGGGCCGGCAAAGCCTCTTTCCGAAGAGATTCTGAAACGCGTCTCTTCCGACTATCGCGATCAGGCGAAGACGTTGCTGACCGCAACGGAGACGCGTCAGGCGGCGCTTGCGAAGATGACTGAGGAGAATCTGGACGTCGCCATTGTGGCGGACCTCTGCAAGAAATCCGAAGCAACGCCATTCCTCATTGAGCGGCTGGAAAAGGAGCCAGCAGCGAAGCTGCGAAGCGGCATTCTGACGGGATTGAAGAGCTACTGGGCTTCTCATCCGCAAGAGCAGGGGATTGTGGAAAAACACATCACGACGGACCCCGACGCTGAGGTTTCGATTCAGGCTCTCGAGACGCTGCGGCAGGTCCGGATGGCCGCGATGGATAAGCTGCTGACGACGCGTCTTTCGACTGCCATGAAGAGCGAGGACGCGGATGCGAAGAAGCAGCTGGGCCAGGCCGAGGAACGCTGGTACAGCCTCGTGAATGGCATCTCGCTGCCGGCTTTTCTGCGGGTTCCGCCGCCGGTCTTTTCGGTGAAGCCCGATGGCCAGCCGATTCGGGTTCTTGCCTTCGGCGACTATGGCACGGGAACGGCCGCGCAGACATCCACCGCGAAAGCGATGGTCGCTTATCACCAGTCGCATCCTTTCGATTTCGGCATCACGCTGGGAGATAACTTTTACTCGACTGGCATGGTCGATACAACCAACAAGCGCTGGGACGCGCAATGGGAACAGCTTTACGGCCCAATGAATATCGCGTTCTACGCGACGCTCGGCAATCACGACTGGGGCTCACCGGATAGCCCGGCGGCGGAGATTCTTTACTCGGAGAAGAGTAAGAGCTGGCATATGCCGGCGCCATACTACACGTTCACCGCGGGTTCGGTTCAGTTCTTTGCGTTCGACACGGTGGAAGTCAATGAGGCGGAACTGGAATGGCTGGATTCGGAGCTGGCGAAATCGACGGCGCGATGGAAAGTTGTCTACGGGCATTTCCATATTTATTCGGCGACCCGGCTCGATAATAAGGTGCTGATCGCGCGGCTGCTGCCGATTCTGAAGAAGCGGCACGTGGATGTTTATCTCAATGGGCACGATCATAATCTTCAGGAAGAGAAGCCGGAGGATGGCGTGCATTTCTTCGTGAGCGGCGGCGCGGGCGCGGGGCTCTATGATTTCAATCCCTACGATCGCACGGTTTTCAAAGAGAAGCTGAACGGGTTTACGGTACTGGAAGCGGATGCCAATCGACTCCAGATCAAGTTCGTCGGAACCGATGGCAAGGAACTCTACACAAGGACGCTGCCCGACGGAGCAAATCAAAATTAGCGGTCCGGCGCAGCTCACACGACGCGCGTTTGTTGCCGGGGTGGCGGGGGCAGGCTTGCTGCAGGGCGCTGAACGCGCTGACGTCACACTGAACATCGCAAGCGCGCGGATTGAAGTGGCGAAGAACCGTTTCGTTCAGACCACGGCGTATAACGGCAGCGCGCCCGGGCCAGTCATCCGCATGCATGAGGGCGTTCCGGTTACGGTTGATATTTTCAACCACACGCAGCGGGCGGAATACGTCCACTGGCATGGATTCAACGTTTCGGCGGCGCTGGATGGGACTGAAGAAGAGGGGAGTCTTTCGGCTCCCGCTAACGGTCACCTGCGCTATCGGCTGACCCCGCAACTGGCGGGTTCCCGTTACGTTCATTCGCACGTGATGCCGATGGAGGATCTCTCGCTCGGCGTTTACAGTGGGCAATTTGGTTTCGTTTATGTCGAACCGAAACGCAATCCGGGTCGCTATGACCAGGAAGTGTTTCTTGCCACGCATGAGTGGGAGCCGCGATTTGTGGACGCCGATGACGACGATGCGTCGCCGTCTGACGAGGAAATTCTCGGCGAGACGGACTGGGGACCGCCGTTCGCGGAAATCGAATACGGGATCCGCTCCATGAATGGGAAGGCGCTTGGCCACGGGGAACCGATTCGGGTGCGCGAAGGGCAGCGCGTGCTCTTTCATCTTCTGAATGCGAGCGCGACTGAGAATATTCAGTTGTATCTGCCGGGGCATGAATTCATGGTGGTGGCGCTTGATGGGAATCCTGTGCCGAACCCGCGGCGAGTGGGGGTGCTGGAACTGGGCACGGCGGAGCGCGTCGATGCTGTTGTCGAAATGAAGAATCCGGGAGTGTGGATTCTCGGCTCGACGGATGCTGATGTTCGTGGGACTGGTCTTGGCGTTGTAGTGGAGTATGCCGGGAGGAGCGGCGTCGCTACTTACGCGACGCCTGCGGGGTCGCGCTGGAACTATCAGATGTTCGGTCACGATCGCACCACAGCACCGCCGGATGAGACGATCCCGCTGTCGATCGACCGTATTGTCGCGAATGGCCAGGAACGATGGATGATCAATGGCCGCAGTTTCGATTCCCGTGACGAACCGCAGGTATTGCGACGAGGGCGGCGCTATCGTCTCGTCTTCTCCAACAAAACGGGCGACGACCATCCGCTGCACCTGCACCGGCACATTTTCGAACTCACCTCAGGCGTCCGAAAGGACATCGTGGTTGTGAAAGGCTTTCAGACGGTGGCGGTGGACGTGACTCCTGGCGACCCCGGCCTGGCGCTCTTCCACTGCCACCAGCAAATGCACATGGACATGGGCTTCCGGAAGCTGTTCCGCGTCGTTTAGTTCTCAGACGGCCGCTCTACGTGGTCCACGACGAGCATACTGACCGGTCCTTTTCCCGATTGCAGTTTCAGGCCAAGCTGCTCCTCGATTGCCGTCGTCAGCGACGGACCTGTCAGATCGTCGCTCTCAGCCAAGCCTGGGACCCATTTCAGATCGATCTCGTATTTGCCAGCCAGATTCGTTCGATCTAAAACGGGGCGTCCTGTGATCGATTCCAGGACGGAGCAAAGCTCGGACATGGGGACGAAGTGTCCCCGCAAAGATCCGCGATCGGTCCGCTCCGCCGTCTGGCAGGCGTTCGGAGCAGCATCTTTCGCGCACTCGCTCTCTTTGAGTTTGGAGCCGCCGCTCGCGGTCGTGAGCAGAAAGACCGGCGCATCCCTGGTTTCCCGATGGGCGCTGAGTCCAAACCGTTCGGTCAGGAGCGATTGCAGCAGCTGGCGATATTCGTCTCTGTTCACGTTGCTTCGGTTCGCGGTCGCCTGAATATCGAAACGCTCGGTCTCGGTCCAATCCGGCGCGCCGACAATCTGAAAATCCTGGACGTTGTACGCAACTCGCATCAGGATCTTGATGTAGATATTCCTCGCGGTGAACCGGTTGCCGACGGGCGGTCCCAGATCCGAAGACGTGCTTCCCAAATGGTTCGCGCGAATCGAGGCGACTTCGAATTTTGGCGCGGCCGTTTGCTGGCCGATGGCGATGGGAACGGCAATTCCCGCGACCGCCGCGAAAGCAAGCAGGAGCTTCCTCGCGCGCGTCAGTTTCCGAATCGCTCCACGGCTGACGATCCGTTCGATGCGCTGCGGGAGATTTCCACCGGAAATCCCTGAGACGCAGGCGATCGGCGATCCGAGACTAAGCTCGCAGACTTTCAGGATGCCCTGCGCGTAGATCCGAGGGTCATTCCCCAGCCGCAATACTGCTTCGTCGCAGGCTCGCTCTTTTTCTTCGAAGATTCGCTTGCCGATCCACCACACGAGCGGGTGAAACCAGAACACCGTTTCCACCAACATCTGAATCGCTGCGATCAGGTTGTCTCGATGCCGAATATGGGAAAGCTCATGCGCCAGCACTGTCTGCCACTGCTCCGGCGTCAGACGTTCGACGATTCCTTCGGGCAAGAGCAGCACTGGTCGAAACAAGCCGTAGACGCCCGGTTCGGAAAAAGCGGACGACGAGATGGCGCGGATCGGAAGATGGAGTTCCACCGGGGACGCCTGGCGAACAGCGGCGGCGATGCGACGCCATCGAATCCACCACGCGGCAGCGAATCCGAGGACACCGCATCCCCACACGGTCAGGAGAAACGCGGGCAGGATACTGGCAGGCTGTTCTACCGGCATCCGCAGGATTTCGGCATGTATCGGCGCAGCGAAGGGCTGGCTGACCTGATGGAACGCGACGGAGAAATTCCTCGGCGCGGATGCAGGCGCGCCGGGCCAGAGCGCCAGCATGGAGAATGGCACAAGGAACTTGAAAGAAGCCGCAACCCAGACCCAGTGGCGTACCCGCGCTGGGTTTCCGCGCAACGCCAACGTCAACAAGCCCGCCGCCACTGCGAAAGCCGTGGATTGCCACAGGTGATTCGCTACCGGAGAAAGAGCGCCGTAAATCATTTGGCTTCGTCCTTTCGTTCCTGCTCCTCAAGAATTTTCTGCGCTTCCCGCACGTCGTCCATCGTGAAAGAGCGCGCGTCGATCAGATGCGCGATGATGGGCCGGCTTTTGCCGCCGAACAGACTCAGCAGGTCATCGATCAGTTTCCGCTCCGCGGCATCGCGCGAAACCGCAGCTTCGAAGATGAATGCCGTGCCGATCTTCTTGACTCTGCGTACCGCCTTCTTCAATTCCAGCCGGTAGACCATCGTCTGTACGGTGGTGTAGGCGAGCTTTTTTCGCGCCGGAAAAGTTTCGTGGATTTCGCGGATGGAGCAGGAGCCCCGAGTCCACAAAGCCTCCATGATTTGCAGTTCCAGTTTGCTGAGTTTGGGGAGCGCCATCACACATTCTTACTCGTGTGGTCAAGGTTACTATAGGTGTGGTTCTCTTAGCAAGAGAAATTTATCGCGCGGGCCGGGCGCAGGGCGATTACAGCCCGCTCTGCAGCGCCGAGTATCGCACCAGCAGGGCGTAACTATTTGTTCCCGACTGGTATTGCCACGAGAGATTGATCAGAATGTTCTGCGACGATTTCCAGAGGACATTGCAATCGATCACATCGGCCCGGGTCTGGAGCAGCCGATGGGTTTCCGAAGCTTCGCAGGCGGGGCTGATCGAGAGCGGCAAGCCGTATTTGCCCATCAGCTCATTCAGCACCGGTTCACTCGCGTAATTGACCAGATCGCCCGCGTTCATGCCTTCGGCCTTGTGCTTGTCGACATCCAGCGTGAGATCCACGCGCGCGAGTTGCCGGTCGGCATTGAAAAAGTGCAGCAGCGTCTTGAAATGCAGGGCCGAATTCCGCGGTCCCAGCCAGAGCTCAAAGGGCGGTTTGATGGTGTAATCGCCCTCGCCCGAAAGTGGCTCAATCGTCAGACCGGTGCAATCGTGCTCATCGCCGGTCTGGGGAAATGTGCAGATCGGCGGCTGCCTGGCCAGCACGTTGCGGACGTGCGCCAATGAGCTGCCGAAAGGCAGTCCCGCCCAACCCTGCGCTGGAAGCGAGGCGGGAACGGCCAGTGCGAGAAACACAAAAGTCGATATTTTCATAGCGGACACGGGTCCTTATCAATCACTGACGCAACGCATAAGCGAATCGTTCAGAGTAATTGGGATAGGATTGGGTCCATGAGTTCCGGAATTACGCGAAGATCGATGCTCGGCGCCGCGGCAGGCACCGCTATGGCGGCGCAAATGGTGGCCGCCGCCCCTACCGAAAACGACCGCGAATACTGGATTCGGACACTACGCAAGGTTGGTGACCCCGTGCTGACCGCGCTCAGCCAGCGCCGTCTGAAGGCCGACATGCCGGTGGAGGCCCACGAGAACGTCACGGATCGCCGCAACTATACCTATCTGGAAGCTCTCGGCCGGCTGCTGGCGGGGATGGCGCCCTGGCTGGAATCGAATGAGAGCGACGCTTCCCGCCACTGCGCCGATCTCGCGCGGAAATCCATCGCGGCGGCGGTCGATCCCGCGTCGCCGGATCTGATGAACTTTTCGCAGGGCGGACAACCGGTAGTTGACGCCGCGTTCCTCGCGCTTGGCATCCTGCGGGCGCCTGGCGAGCTTTGGGAGAAACTGGATTCCTCGACCAAAGCTAATTTGGTCCACTCGATGCTCGCCACGCGCGTGATTCAGCCCGGCTTCAACAACTGGCTGCTGTTCAGCGCGACCGTCGAAACATTCCTCGCGCACGCGGGCGAGAAATGGGACCCGATGCGCGTCGACTACGCCGTGCGCCAGCACGATGAATGGTACAAGGGCGATGGCATGTATGGCGATGGCCCGCAGTTCCACTGGGATTACTACAACAGCTACGTCATCCAGCCGATGCTGCTCAATGTTCTGGACACGATATCGAAAGTTTCGAAAAGCTGGAACTCATTCTCGGCTCCTGCACTGACGCGCGC
The DNA here is from genome assembly GCA_036500405.1 of Bryobacteraceae bacterium. GTDB lineage: Bacteria > Acidobacteriota > Terriglobia > Bryobacterales > Bryobacteraceae > BOG-234. Next base: position 10,269 of record DASYCD010000012.1, on the reverse strand, counting down.
TCGAAGGTTCGCCGCGATTCAGGAGCGCATCATCGCGCCGGATGGTTCGTTCCCCGCCATCGGGCGCTCGCTCGCTTACCGCTGCGGCGCGTTCCATCATCTCGCGACTATGGCGCTTCGGAAAGATCTGCCGGATGGCGTTTCGCCCGAACAGGTTCGCGGCGCGCTGACCGCGGTTATCCGGCGCACGCTCGAAGCAAATGGCACGTTCGATGAGAAAGGCTGGCTGCGCATCGGGCTTTGCGGGCATCAGCCGAGCGTCGGTGAAACCTATATTTCGACCGGCAGCCTTTATCTCTGCGCTGAGGCATTCCTGCCGTTGGGACTGCCCGCGAGCGATCCTTTCTGGAGCGGCGCGGCGAAGCCCTGGACATCGCAGCAGGCGTGGAGCGGCGCGCCTGTCGCGATCGATCATGCCGGGTGAAGGTTGTTGAAATTCGGTTTGCTGTGAAAAAGAGAACCCTTGAAATGTGCCCTTCAGACCCAAACTACCGGGCGGTTCGCAGCCAAATCCTGATGACGTTCGTCAGACAGATGTTGGGATAATTGAATTCGTGCAGGGTGTTTCGAAGCTTCGTACGATGGACGAACTGGTACGCCTGCGCGCGGAATGGCGCGTGCAATGCAAAACCGTCATATGGACCAACGGTGTTTTCGATCTCATTCACGCGGGGCACGTCCGGAGTCTGCGCGACGCAAAATCACTGGGAGATTTACTCATTGTGGGAATTAACAGCGATGCAAGCACGCGCGCAGTAAAAGGGGCCGGGCGCCCGCTCATGCCACAGGAAGACCGCGCCGAAGTTTTATCGGCGCTTGAAATGGTGGATCACGTTGTGATCTTCGACGAGAGCGAGCCTTCGGTTCCGCTGAGCCGGCTTCGCCCTGATATCCATTGCAAGGGCGAAGAGTACGCCGGCGGCAAACGCCCTGTACCCGAACGCAGCATTGTGGAAAGTTATGGTGGCGCGATCCGCTTTCTTCCGCTTCATCCCGGGCGTTCCACCACCGCCCTGCTCGAAAGAATCTGTGCGATGCAGGAGAACCGAAAATGATGATCACCAAACTGCTGATGCGCGCTCCCACAGTGCGCGTCCTTGTGGCTGGCGACTGCATGCTGGATGCTTACGTTACTGGCGCAGCCACTCGTATTTCTCCTGAAGCCCCTGTCGCCGTGGTGGAAGTTTACGAGCGGAAATTCATCCTCGGCGGCGCCGCCAACGTGGCAGCAAATTCCTGCGGAATGGGAGCCAAGGTAAAACTTGCCGGTGTTACCGGTATCGATGAGTCGTCTTCGCGAATGCGCGCTGAACTGGCGAAGCTGGAAATCGGCATGGACGCGCTCATTGAAGACGAGACTCGAGTCACCACCACCAAGACGCGAGTAACTGCCGGCGGTCAGCAGATCGTCCGCTTTGACGAAGAGAACCGTTCGCCGCTCTCGGCCAGGATGGCGTCGCAGCTTTCGCGGAAGTGCGAGCAGGAACTGGAAGACGCCGATGTGCTGGTGATTTCGGATTACGCCAAGGGCGTCGCGCCCGAATCGTTCTGCCGCTGGATGATCGATCGCGCCGCGAAACGAGGCATGCCGGTTGTGGTGGATCCAAAATCCACGGACCTCGGGCGTTACCGGGGGGCTCGGGTCGTTACGCCGAATCTGCGTGAAGCCGCGGCTGCCGCGGGCGAGACTATCAACTCCCACGAAGAGTTGTCGCGCGCAGCGGAAAAGCTGCTGGGGGAGGTCGCGCCTTCCGCTCTTTTGATCACGCGCGGCGGCGATGGCATGTCGCTGTTTGAGAGCGGTCACCGCGAAATACATTTTCCTGCCATGACGCATGAAGTCGCGGATGTGACGGGCGCGGGCGATACCGTTGTCGCGACCCTTGCCGTTGCACTGGGCGCGGGGTTCGATCTGCGCGAAGCGGCGGAGATGGCGAACCTGGCGGCGGGCGTTGCGGTGGGTCACCACGGCACGTGGGCGGTGAAGAGGGATGAGCTGATTGAAGCTTCTCGCCAGCGGGGATAAGCCGGAGTGAAGCGGGCGCTGTTTCTCGATCGCGATGGCACCATCATCGAAGATCGCGGTTACATGCGGGATCCCGCTGACGTTGTTCTTCTGCCAGGCGCGGCCGAAGCGTTACGCGCGCTCGAAGCCGCGGGCTGGACGCTGATTGTGGTTAGTAATCAATCGGGCGTCGGCCGCGGCTTTATCGCGCCTGCCGAAATGGATGCCGTGCAGGCGCGCTTCACGGAGCTGATGCGCGCCCACGGCGTCCGTATCACCGCCTCTTATCTTTGCTCGCATCATCCGGATGAGGATTGCGGATGCCGGAAGCCTGGCGTGCTGCACCTTGAACAGGCCGCGCGCGAGTATGGGATTGATCTGCGCGAGTCCTGGATGGTGGGCGATCGCGAGTCCGATATTCTTTGCGGAAAGAATGCCGGGTGCCGGACCATCTGGCTGCGCAATTCCGAATTTCCGGTTAATGCCGGAGTGGCCGACTACGAAGCCGAAGGTTTGACTTCGATTCCGGCCATTCTCTCAAGGAACTGCACGATTCCCGAGTGATCGAGTCCGCCTTTGCCCTCGTTCATCAGAGCGATCAGCATCTGCTGGACCAGGCCGGTTATGGGCAGCGGAACTTTCAGGGTTTCGCCGGCGAGCAGCGCGTTGCGCAGATCTTTTTCGTGCAGCTCAATGCGGAAGCCGGGTTTGAAATTGCGGCCGATCACCATGGGGGCTTTGGCGTTGAGCACGGTGCTTCCGGCGAGGCCGCCCTTCACGGCGTTGAACACTGTTTCGGGATTGAGGCCCGCGCGTGTGGCGAGCACCAGCGCTTCGCCCATGGCGGCGATGTTGCAGGCGACCATGATCTGGTTCGCCAGCTTCGTCGTGTTGCCTGCTCCCACCGCGCCCGTCAGGGTCGCGCTCGAGCCCATTTTTTGCAGCACCGGGACCACTTTTTCGAATGTTGCCTGATCGCCGCCCGCCATGATCGTCAGGGTGCCTTCGATGGCTTTGGGTTCGCCGCCGCTCACCGGCGCGTCGATAAAGGTGACGCCTTTCGCCTCGCACGCTTTGCCGACCTTCTGCGCCACGATCGGGCTGATCGAACTCATGTCGACGACGATTGCGCCTTTGCGCGCGCCTTCGAGAATGCCGCCAGGGCCGAGAACTACCGCTTCCACATCGGGACCATCCGGCAGCATCGTGATGATCACATCCGACTGCGCAGCCGTTGCGGAAGACGAGCCGCCCGCCGTGGCGCCCGCCGCGACTAACTCCCTGACGGCGGCTTCCGAGCGGTTGTGAACGGTGACCGCGTACCCGCCTTTCAGCAGGTTTTTCGCCATGGGCTTGCCCATGATGCCGAGTCCGATGAATCCGATTTTCATTTCTGCGTGCTCCTGTTCAATTGTGCGATTTGTTCTCTGCCCATGGCGGCGAGTTTCGCGGTGGCGCCAGCGAGCACGCCCGCGTCGCTGCCCATGGCGACAAACGTGAATCCGTTGGCGAGATAACGGCAGGCTTCTTCCGGATCGCCCGTGAGCATTCCCGCGCCTTTGCCCGCCGCGCGAATGCGTTTGCAGGCATCGGCAATGGCCGCCTGCACTTCGGGATGTTTGGGGTTTGCCAGATGTCCCAGGTCCGCCGCGAGGTCGCTGGGGCCGATGAAGATGCCGTCAATCCCCTCGACCGCCGCGATAGCTTCGATCTGACTGCATGCGCTGCGCGTTTCGATCTGCACAATCACGCAGATGCTTTCGTGCGCGGTGTGGTGATAGCCGGGAACGCGTCCGTAGCGGTTCGCGCGGGGCCCCACCGATACGCCGCGAACGCCGCGCGGCGGATAGCGCGTTGCCGCCACCGCGGCCCGAGCCTCTTCGGCATTCTGCACGAAAGGAATCAGGAGCGTACGCGCGCCGATATCGAGAACGCGTTTGATGATGACCGTGTCGTTCCACGCGACGCGCACCACGGGTTCCGTCGGGCTGCCATGCATCGCCTGTAGCTGCGAAAGCAAGCCGGGAACTTCATTGGGCGCGTGCTCCGTGTCGAGCACAATCCAGTCAAAGCCGGAACCGGCGATGATCTCGGTTGCGATGTTGCTGCAGAGCGAGCTCCAGAGACCGATTTGCTCTGTTCCCGACGCGATGGCTGCTTTGAAAGTGTTGGGTGGAAGGGATGGCATGTCAAAGAATTCAGCGTACCAGGCACGGACGCTTGTTGTCGAACTTCCAGCCCGGGATCAGAAACTGCATGGCGGCGGCATCGTCGCGCCCGGCGGCGCCAACGGCGCTGTAAAGCCGGTTCGCTTCCTGCACTCTTTCCATGTCGAGCTCAACGCCGAGGCCGGGCGTTTCCGGTACCTGCAGCTCACTGTTCCGAATGCGGAGGGGGTCTTTGGTGAGGCGCTGGCCGTCCTGCCAGATCCAGTGCGTGTCGATTGCGGTCACCTGGCCAGGCGCGGCGGCCGCTACGTGCGTGAACATCGCGAGCGAGACGTCGAAGTGGTTGTTCGAATGGGATCCCCAGGTGAGGCCCCAATCGCGGCAGACTTGCGCGACGCGAACGGAGCCCTGCATGGTCCAGAAGTGTGGATCGGCGAGCGGGATATCCACTGAGTGCAGCTGCAGCGCATGCGTGAGCTGCCGCCAGTCGGTGGCGATCATATTTGTCGCGGTTGGAATACCGGTGGCGCGGCGGAATTCCGCCATGACTTCGCGGCCGGAATAGCCGTTTTCGGCGCCGCAGGGGTCTTCCGCATACGCCAGAACATTTTGATTGCGGCACAGCGCGATGGCCTCGTTGAGTGACCACGCGCCGTTGGGGTCCACCGAAACGCGCGCTTTGGGGAAACGCGCGGCGAGCGCGGCGCAGGCTTCGATTTCCTGAGCGCCGGAGAGCACGCCGCCCTTCAGCTTGAAGTGGCGAAATCCGTAACGCGCCTGCGCGGCTTCGGCAAGGCGCACAATCGATGCCGGAGTCAGCGCGACTTCGGTGCGGAGCCGGAACCAATCGTCCTGTTCGTTTTCGCCGTTGGGGTAGGGAAGATTGGTTTGATTGCGGTCGCCCACGTAGAAGAGGTAGCCAAGGGTTTCCACACTCCTGCGCTGCTGTCCCTCGCCGAGCAGCGCCGCTACGGGCACTTCGAGAAACTGTCCCAGCAGATCGAGCAGGGCGGCTTCCACTCCCGTCACCGCGTGAATCGTCACGCGATTGTCGAAGGTCTGGAGGCCGCGTCCGCCGGAATCACGATCGGCGAACTGCGCGCGAATTGAAGTGAGAATTGCGAGATGGTCGCCGATGGATTTTCCTTCCACCAGCGCGCGCGCGTCATCCAGCGTCTGCCGGATCTTCTCGCCGCCTGGCACTTCGCCGACGCCGGTGTGGCCCGCATTATCTGTGAGAATCACCAGATTGCGGATGAAGTACGGTCCATGGGCGCCGCTCAGATTGAGCAGCATACTGTCGCGTCCCGCCACGGGGACTACCTGCATTTTTGTGATACGAGGCGCGTTCATGCCGCTTTCAATTCCACTCTCTTGATATCTCCCACGATAAAGAGGTACGAGAAAATCGCCACGGCGGCGTTGGCGGCAACAAAGACCAGCGCGCCCTTATAAGAATGCGTCGCATCCACGATGTAGCCGATGACGATCGGCGTGATGATTCCCGTCGCATTCCCGAACATATTAAAGAGACCGCCGCTCAGCCCGGCGATCTGTTTCGGGGATGTATCGGCAACTACCGCCCAACCGAGCGCGCCGATGCCCTTGCCCAGGAAGGCGAGCGACATGATGACGACCACCATGGTTTCCGACGCCACGAAATTGCAGAGGATCAGCGAGGTGGAGAGCAGCATTCCCAGAACAATGGGGACTTTTCTCGCCAGTGTGAGTGAGCGTCCGCTTCGGAGCAACGCGTCCGAAAACATGCCGCCGAGAATGCCGCCGAAGAAACCGCAGAGCGCGGGCAGGGAAGCCGTGAATCCGGCTTTCAGAATCGACATGTGGCGTTCCTGCACCAGGTAAACAGGGAACCACGTCGTGAAAAATGTGGTGATGGTGGTGATGCAGTATTGGCCCAGGTAGACGCCCAGAAGCATCCGGTTGCCGAGCAACTGTTTCATAGCCGCCCACTGCGATTCGCCCTGGGGTTTCGCGGCTGCCGGTTTGTCCATCTGAACGAGGGCGCCGCCGCTCTCGATGAATTCCAGTTCGGACTTGCTCACTCGCGGATGGCCGGCCGGACTGTAGACCGTTTTCATCCAGACCCCGGCAACTACGATTCCCATCACGCCAGTCACGAAGAATACCCACGTCCAGCCGTAGCGCGCGGTGATCCAGCCGGAAAGCGGCGCGAAAAGAAAGGTGGCGAAGTATTGGCTGGAATTGAAAATGGCCGCGGCGGTTCCGCGTTCCGAAGCCGGGAACCAGGCGGCGACAATGCGGCTGTTCGCCGGAAACGCGGGCGCTTCGGCGAAACCGAGCAGCAATCGAAGCCCGAAGAAGATCACGATTGCGAACCCGGCCGTGAACAATGCCGCGTAACCCTGTAGAAACGTGAAGATCGACCAGAACAGGATGCTCAACGCGTAGACATTTCGCGATCCGAAACGGTCGAGCAGCCAGCCGCCGGGAATTTGCGCGATCACGTACGACCAGCTGAACGCGGAGAAAAGATAACCGAGCTGCTTTGCGTTAATGCCGAGTTGTTTCGAGGCCGCGGGTCCGGCGATCGAAAGGGTGGCGCGGCTCGCGTAGTTGAGCGTCGAGACGATGAAAATCATCGCCAGCACAACGTAGCGAATGCGTGTGGATTTGTTGGAGGCGGACGTCGGAGCCACGGACTTCAATTGTATGGCAGAGCGCCGTATGCTTCGCTTCAGTCGCCGGGCTTAAGTTACTGGTCCGGGATTGAACGGCGCGAGCGCGTTCCCCAGGCCCCACTGCTCGGCCCAGGTTTTCCGGCCGCTTGCGACATCGAGCATCATCCGGAACAGTTCCATTCCGACGCTTTCCACCGTCGCTTGTCCAGTAGCGATCCGGCCCGCATCGAGGTCGATCAGATCGTGCCACTTCTCCGCGAGCGCCGTCCGCGAGGAAACCTTGATAACCGGAACCAGTGACAGACCGTAGGGCGTTCCTTCGCCTGTCGTGAAGATATGTAGATTCATCGAAGCCAGCTGCTGGGTGCCGCAAATGAAATCGCTCGCGGGCGTGGCCGCAAAGACCAAACCCTTCGACTTCACCTTCTCGCCATGCGAAGCCACCGAGCGAATGGCCGACGTACCCGCCTTCGCCACGCTGCCCAGCGCCTTCTCCACAATGTTGGCAAGTCCGCCCCGCTTGTTGCCTGGCGTCGTATTGGCGCTGCGATCGGCGCGTCCGTTGGCGAGGTAATCGTCATACCACTGCATTTCGCGGATCAGCGCCCGCGCCACATCCGGCGTTTCCGCGCGCGGCGTCAGCAAATGGATCGCATCGCGAACCTCTGTCACTTCTGAAAACATGACGGTGGCGCCCGCGCGCACCAGCAAATCCGCCGCGGCGCCCACCGCGGGATTGCACGTCACGCCGGAGAACGCATCGCTGCCGCCGCACTGCATTCCCACAATCAGATCGGACGCCGGACAGGTGACCCGTTGCCGTCGATTCAGAACCTCCAGCCGTTTCTCCGCGGCTTCCAGAATCCGCGCCACCATCTCCCCGAAGCCGCGCTGATCCTGCAGCCGGATCACAGCCGTATTTTCGAGGACGGGAAAATCCTTGCTGAACAGGACCGCGGGCTGCATCTTTTCGCAGCCGAGGCTGACCACCATCGGCTCAGCGCCCAGATTGGCGTGCAGTGAAATGTGCCGAAGCGTCTGGATCGGCACCGCGGCCCCCGGCGCATTGATCGCAACGCCGCACCCATAGGAGTGGGTAACCGCTACCACGTCATCCACATTCGGGAAGCGCGGCAGCAGTTCCTCGCGGATGCGCCGCGCCGCGTATTCGACCGTCGGCGCCACGCACTGTACGGTGGTCGCGATCCCCAGGATATTGCGCGTGCCCACGCTGCCATCGGGATTCCGGTAGCCCTCGAACGCATATCCCTCGAGCGGCGGCGCGGCAACAGGCACGGCAGTTGATAATGGAAGCTGATCGAGCGGCGGCGCCGCTGGCATGTCAATCAGTTCTTCGCGAACCCAGGCCCCCGCTGGTATAGCGCGGTTGGCATAGCCTATTACCTGCCCATAGCGCAGGATCGCCTCGCTCGCATCGATATCGCGCAACGCCACCTTATGCGATTGAGGAACTTTTTCGCGGGCAGTCAGTCCGCCGGGCAATTCAACTCCAGCCGCCACGCCTTCCGGATGGACGATAATCCCGACGTTATCCCGCTCGTTCACCCGAATGTACATAGTTTGATTCTAGGCGGACGGGGTCAATCGTGAAAAAAGTCCAAATCTGGTGCCTTATAATACAGTTTCAGGACACCTTTCCCGCTTCCGAAGCATCTATAATCATTCCGGCGCTTTTGCGCTTCTCCTGAGCCTCCATGTGGATCGTCCGAATTGCGCTCTCGCGCCCGTATACCTTCGTCGTCCTGGCGTTGGTGATCGTATTGATGAGCCCGATCGTCATTCTTCGTACCCCGACCGATATCTTCCCGAATATTGATATTCCCGTTATCGCGGTTGTGTGGACGTACAACGGTCTCGACGCGGAAAGTATGGAAGGCCGCATTGCGTCGCTCTTCGAGCGGAATCTGACCACAACCGTCAACAACATCGAGCACATCGAATCCTTTACGGTCACCGGGCGTTCCATCATTAAAGTCTTCCTGCAGCCCGGCGCGAGCGTCGATGCCGCGACCAGTCAGATTTCATCGATTTCGCAGGCGGCTGTCCGCCAGATGCCACCGGGCGCGACGCCGCCATTCGTCCTGACGTACAACGCATCTACGGTCCCGGTCATCCAGTTGGCGCTTTCGAGCAAGACGCTTTCAGAATCGCAGCTGAATGACATTGGTCTGAATCAGGTTCGCACGCAGCTCGTCCGAATTCCGGGCGCCGCTATCCCTTATCCCTATGGCGGAAAGTCACGCGAAATTAACGTAAGCCTCGAACCCTCCCTTCTGCAGGCCAAAGGCCTATCGGCGGCGGATGTGGTTCGCGCTATCGGCACGCAGAATCTGATTCTTCCCGCGGGTACCGCCAAAATCGGCCAGTTCGAATATGACGTCAACCTCAATTCGAGTCCGCTGAAGGCGGAGGAAATGAACGATTTCCCGTTGAAGACCATCAACGGATCGCCGGTTTTCGTTCGCGATGTGGCTACCGTCTCCGATGGCTTCGCTCCACAGACGAACATTGTGCGGCTCGATGGGCTGCGCGGAACGCTGCTTTCGATTCTGAAAAACGGCGATGCCTCCACTCTCAGCGTGGTGCAGGGTGTGCGCGACATCCTCCCCCAGCTCGAAACCACATTGCCGAAGGAGCTCAAGATCGAATCGCTGGCCGATCAGTCGATCTTTGTTCGCGCGTCAGTTAATGGAGTGATCCGCGAGGCGATTATCGCGGCGTGTCTGACCGGGATCATGATCCTGATCTTCCTCGGAAGCTGGCGCAGCACGTTAATCATCGCGATTTCGATTCCCCTTTCGATACTTGTCTCCATCTGCATTCTGAGCGCGATTCACGAGACCATCAACATCATGACGCTCGGCGGACTCGCGCTCGCCGTCGGAATTCTCGTTGATGATGCCACGGTAGAGATCGAAAACGTCAATCGGAACCTCGAGATGGGCAAGGAACTGCGGGAGGCGATTCTCGATGGCGCCCAGCAGATCGCCGTTCCCGCGCTGGTCGCCACTCTCTGCATCTGCATCGTGTTCCTGCCCATGTTTTTCCTGAGCGGGGTGGCGAAGTTTTTGTTTGTCCCTCTCGCCGAAGCCGTGGTGTTCGCGATGCTCGCGTCCTACCTGCTTTCCCGCACTCTGGTGCCGACGCTCGCCATGTACCTGCTGAAGCCGCACGATCACACGATGCGCCCCACGCGGAACCCGCTCACCCTGCTCCAGCGCGCGTTTGAACGCGGCTTCGAGCGCCTCCGCCTGGCCTATCAGCTCTTGCTGACTACCTGCGTTTACCGGCGGTATATTTTCGTGCCTCTGTTCCTGGCGGTCTGCATGTGCGGCTTTTTCCTCTTCCCGTGGCTCGGGCAGGATTTTTTCCCCACCAGCGACAACGGCCAGTTCCGTTTGCACTTGCGGGCGAG
>DASYCD010000011.1:0-21945 GCA_036500405.1 Bryobacteraceae bacterium | reverse complement strand
GAACTTGTCGAGCACGTCGCCGGTAACGCGGTATTTGGTCCATTCATCCATCGGCACGGCGCCGAGGCTCTTGTAGAATCCGATCGCGGGCGCGTTCCAGTCGAGCACTTCCCACTCGAACCGCCCGCAGCCTCTTTCCTTCCCAATTTTCCCCACGCGCATCAGCAGAGCCCGCCCCACTCCCCGGCCCCTGAACTCAGGCTTCACGAACAGATCTTCGAGATAGATTCCAGGCTTCCCAAGAAACGTCGAATAGGTTTGGAAGAAAAGCGCGAAACCCGCGCACTCTTCGCCCACATAGCCGAGTAAGACTTCGGCGGCGGGATGTGGCCCGAACAGCGTCGCCCTCAACTTCTCTTCGGTCGCGGTGACCTGATCGCTCAGCTTCTCGTATTCCGCGAGACCGCGGACCAGTTCGAGAATGACCGGGGCATCGGCCACCGTGGCTTCCACAATTCGCGTTTCGGTTTTCAAAGCGATTCCTCCAGAACACGCTTCAGTTCGTCCGCTGGCAATTGCACGGGGTTGGCTTTCATGCTGCTGGCCTTCGCGGCTTTGGCGACGATATCGTCTCCTTGCGCGAGGCCGATTCCATACTTCGCCAGTCCGGGAATGCCGAGCAATCCGACCAGGTCTCGCACCCAGGCAATGCCGTCCTCTGCCGAAGCCTTCTCGTTGCCCGTGAGAATAGCGGCGATCTCCCGATAACGTTCCGGCGCGGCGCCTGCACGGATATTCGCCGCCATGCCATGTGGCAGAATCGCGGCGCAAACGGCGCCATGCGGAGCATCGAACATGCCGCCGATGGGGCCGGCGAATCCGTGCACGATGCCCAGCCCCGCGTTCGCGAGCGCCAGTCCGCCGAGCAGGCTCGCGTACGACATTCCAGCGCGCGCCGCCGCGTCCGATCCGTTCCGATAAGCCGCCGTGAGACTTCGCTTCACCGTACGAAGGCCATCCAGGCAAAATGCGTCCGTCATCGGATTCGCGCGAGCGCAGACATAGGGTTCGATCAATTGTGTCAGCGCATCGAGCCCGGTGCTCGCGGTCACCGCGGGAGGCAAACCCATCGTGAGCTGAGGGTCCACGATCGCGACGCGCGGCAGCATCATCGGGCTGCGCAGGCTCACCTTCACACGATGTTCCGGCGAAGCGAGGACGGCGTTCCGCGTGACTTCCGACCCAGTACCCGCGGTCGTCGGAACCGCGATCATCGGAAATGGCGCATTCGGAATCGACTTCCCTGCTCCGACTACTTCGAGATACTCAAGCGCATCGCCTGGATTGGCAGCCAGCGCGGCAATTGCCTTACCCGCATCGATCGCGCTGCCGCCGCCGATCGCAATCAACAGCTCACAGCCCGACGCTTTGAACAGCGCCGTTCCTTCGCAAACCAGATCGACCGTCGGCTCGCCCGCGACGCCGAACAGCGTGCAGTTCAAACCCGCGCCTTCCAAATCATTGATGACGCCCGCATGGCGAATCTTGTCGCGCCCCGTGACGACAAATGCGCGGCGTCCGATCGCACGGGCGAGCGGACCCAACTCCGCAACCGTTCCGGGACCGAAGATGATTCGGCCCGCAGTGGCGAACTCGAACCGCACTACCAGCCCTCGTCGCCCGGAAACAAGTTGTCGTAAATAGCGCGAGTGCGCGGCGCGGCCATCATATCTTCCGCGGTGTCGCGCCACTTCGCGTAATGCGCTGTCTCTTTGTGTTTCGCGTTAGCGGCCACATCGCGATACACCTCGACGAGCACGAATCGCGACGGATCCGCGGTGTCGCGCAGAACGTCGAACCGCGCGATCCCGGCTTCCTGCACGCTGTTGCGCGCGTTTTCGAGCGACGCCGCCATAAACGCCTCTTCGGTTCCCGGCTTGACCTGAATATGAACGTGAACGATATACATATCGTTCTTATGATCCATCATCCTGCTCGCGCGACCCCATAGGCGATCCTGTTGAGTTGGACGCATACGCCGCATTCCGCTACCGGGACTTCCGGTATCTGCTGGCCAGCCACGCTCTGGCGAATCTAGGACTGCAGATGCTGTCGGTCGCGGTGAGCTGGGATCTCTATCTTGAAACGCATTCGGCCAAAGTGCTGGGCGCGGTTGGACTCGTCCAGATCGTGCCCGCGTTCGCCTTCGCGCTGGTCGCGGGCCATGTTGCGGACCGCCACAACCGGCGTCACATTATGCTCGCGGCGCAGAGCCTGACTGTGCTCGCATCTCTGCTGCTCGCGACGGGCGTTCACAGCGTGACAGGGATCTACGCCTGCCTGTTTCTGATCTCGGTCACCCGTACGTTTCAGATGCCGATCCGTGGCGCGCTCGTGCCGGAGATTGTTCCCACCGAAACAGTGCCGAACGCAGTCACATGGACCGCGACATTGTTCGAATCCGCGAACGTGGGCGGCCCGGCGCTCGCGGGGATTCTGCTGGCGACAATCGGCAGCCGCTTCGTTTATGGGTTCCAGGTTATCTGCGCGGCAATCGTTCTGCTCTGCATCGCGCAGATCAACTTCGACCGCAAGCATGAGATGCAGCCGGGCTCGCCGCTCGAAGGACTGCGTTTCATTCGCGACAACAAGCTGATTCTCTCGGCGGTATCGCTCGATCTCTTCGCCTATCTGTTCGGAGGCGCGACCGCGCTCCTGCCGATCTTCGCTGTGGAAATTCTCCACGGCGGCGCGACAGCGCTCGGCTGGCTGCGAGCCGCGCCCTCGGTCGGCGCGATTCTCATGGCCGTAACGATTGCGCATCTCCCGGCCATCCGTCGCGCGGGACCGGTGCTGTTATGGAGCGTGGCGGGATTCGGGCTTGCCACGGTTGCGTTCGGGCTCTCCCGAAATCTGTGGCTCTCCTGCGCGATGCTGGCGCTGACCGGCGCGTTCGATAACGTGAGCGTCGTGCTGCGCCAGAGCGTCCTGCAGACCAAGACGCCGGATTACGTGCGCGGACGTGTGATGGCGGTGAACAGCATCTTCATCAACTGTTCGAATTCACTGGGCGCGGCGGAATCCGGCTGGACGGCCGCCTGGTTTGGCGCCATCACGAGCGTTACCGTTGGCGGATTCGCGGCGATCGGAGTAGTCGTCCTGATCGCCGCGGTTTCACCATCAATCCGCAACTGGCGCCAGTAATTGTGGGGCAGATTGTTAATCTGGATACCATCCTGCCCCACATTCAGCGACTAGAACCCAGCTTTTGGAGCGGCAGGCGCCGCGCCGCCCGACGCGGGGAGGATCTTGATCTCCGCCCGCTGGAAACCGAACTTGTGGCCGTTCTCATCGATCAAATTGATCTGGCAAGTGTAAACGCCGGTCGGCAGACTGGAGAGTGGCACCTGGAACCGGACCGGCAGCGTCTGGCCGCGCTGCGGGATGAAGCTATCGAGCCGTACCGGCTGCGATTGCGACATCTTGTTCTTCCCGCGGAAGAACGTCAGGATCGCCGCCACGCTCGGCTTCTGATCTCCACCGAGAACCGGATCGTAGACTTCCATGTACACGAACAGGTTCTGGTCCTTGCGGAACACGCGAGTGATGCTCGGCACGAGCTGCTGGCCATCTTCCACCAGCGGATTCGCATCCGTCAGCTTGCTGTTCGGATCGGCCTTCGCAAGCGCGCCTTTGGTCGATTGCCGCTGGCTGCTCAGCACGATCGAGCTCGTCTTGATCGTGGCAGGCTGATCCGTAGCGAGATCCGGAATCACGAAGTTCTTCTCGTAAGTGCCCATCTTGCCCGTTTCGTTTTCTCGCGTCAGGAACTTGAGTTTGTAAGATCCTGGAGGCGCCGTAAAGCCGGTATCGTAAGCGATGGCGCGATTATTCAGCTCCGTCAGTGACGACTGCGCCAGTTGGATCGTGATCGTATCGGCGACCTGGCTCTGAATCTGGTCCTTGCTGTTGCGAAGCTGAGCGACGAAATCGAGATCCGTCTTCGCGTTACCCTTACTCTTCGCCAGCGCGATCTCCGAACCGGGAATCTTCACGCTCAGCGGAACAAAGTAGCGATCGCGCGCCAGCCGGAAGTAGTTCACTTCGGCGGCGAGCGTCAGATCGGTAATGGGATCGCCGAGGATAAGCGCCTGCTGGAGCTGCGATTCCCGGTCGGCTGACGTGAACTTGGTGAAGTCCTTCTCGGCGAAGTAGCCGTGCCGGTAATCCACCTTGGCCGATGCCACATCCGCACGGGTCAGCTTCACGGATACGGTGCGGTACTTACCATCCAGCTTGCTGTTCGTACTGTAGTAGCCGAGGATGTAATAGCTGCCGATGTCATCGCGCGCCTGCTCGAGACCGCTCGTCAGATTGTTGTCTTCGGCAAAGAGACGTCCGCCCGTATCGGAAGCGAGCGTGGAGAGCGTTTCCTGAGAAGAGTCGTTCGCCGCGCCACCGCGTCCACCACCGCCATTGCTGGTACCGCCGCCGGCGGAGAAGAGGCTCGCGCCGCCGCGGCCGGAACCGGTGCTCGCATCGCCGCCCGGAGCCGAAGCGGTCATGCCGCGCGCGTCAATCGGATTGATCGCGACATTCGACTTCTTGCAGACGTTGACGGCTTTGATCAGTTCGGCCTGATTGTCAGTGCCGCTCTGCGTAATACCGCCCGAGAAATACATGAGCGCTTTCTTTTCGGGGAAGCTCGAAAGCATCTTGCACGAAGTTTCAATCGTGGTCAGCTTCTTATCCACATTGAAGATGTCGAATTCAGACTGGTCAGCGCTGAACGAGTTGTCGTCCGACGTATCGCCCGCGCCGAGAGTGGAGGCCAGATCGCTGCCTTCACCGATGCGAAACTTCTTGACGGCCGCTTCGAGCGCGTCCTTGTCATCGGTGAAATCCTGTGCGACTTCGAGCGGTCCGGAGGTGGAGACGAGAACCGTAACAAGGTCGGCCGGCTTCAGACTGTTGTGAATGAAATCGACAGCGGTCTTCTGGACACGAATCTGATCGGCAACTTCCAGCGTGCTCATGTCGAACAACAGGGCCACCAGACGGCGGTCCTGATAGCGGATGAGCGGCTTTTCCGCCGGCTTCGTCTCGGCTGCAGCAGGCGCTGCGGGAGCTTTCGCGGCAGGCGCCGGCTGGGCGGTTTGCACGACTGCCGCACTCACCGCCGCGGGCCTGGTTGCGGGAACAGCGGGAGCCGTCTCGATATCCAGCTTCTGGAAATCGAAGACCGCTACCTGCTGCGTTTTGCCGTCCTCCGTCAGGTTGAAGTCACCCTTCTTGAGGTCCTCAACGACCTTACCGCTCTTATCCTTCACACTCACGTCGACAATCACCAGAGTGGTGTTCGATGTGAAGGTCACGGGTCCCTGCGCCGGCAGGACCGGTACGGTCATCACGGCTACGAGTCCGAGCGCCAGTGCTTTCTTAATCATGCTGCGATACCCCTCTTTGATTTCCTGGTTAGTCGAACGCATCAGAACGTGAACCTCACCTGAGACGAAACCGACCGCATATCGTAATACTTCGAAGGCGCTCCGACGAGATCCTTAGAGGCGTCGATATTGGTGTAAATCGTCTGCACCGAAGCATGGTTCAACGGATTGTTTGCGCGCAACGAGAACTGGAGCCGATGACGCTCGCCGATGCGGAACAGACGCATGGCTTCGGCGTTGATCGAGTAGTTCCAGATTCCGGGAATGGTGTTGCGGCCGGCATTGCCATACGTCAGCGTCGGAACCGCAAACGCATTCGTGTTGAAGAAGCCGAAGCCGTCCGTGACCGGCAGACCCGTTGCGTCGGCGCGAGTGGAGTTGACCAACCCGGTGTCGAGAGGATCGCCGGAGATCGTCGCGGTGAAGGGCGTGCCGGAGGTGAGCGTGTAGCCGCCGCCGATTTGCCAGTTGCGGAGCGCCGAATAGAGGAAGCCGCTCTTCTGGTTGTTGGCCAGCGTCTGGTAATTCCAGTTGGCGCGAATCGTGTGGCGCGGATCGCTCGTCACGGCCCGTTCGGCCGCGAGATTGAGGCTGTCCTGCACTACACCGCCGCCTAGAATCGACGAATTGGAAATGCCCTTCTGAAGCGTATACGTAATGTTGCCGGAGATACCTTTTGAGAAGCGCCGTGTCAACTGGAGCGAACCGGCGTGAGAGATGGAACTGCCGATCGACTTATCCAGATTGATGCTGGTGGTTGCGTCCGGGTAAGGCAGTATTGTTCCGAAAGGCCGGTAGCGGTTGGGCGCGAGAACCATATCCATATCGGAGCCCTTCACGCCAAAGTAGCTGATCTGCGCCACGTAAGAGCGCGCGAAGGTGTACTGGACAATTGAATTCCACTGCTGCACCATCGCGGGCCGGTAGTTCGGATCCACCGCATAGGTGTTGAACACGTTTTGGTTCGTGGAAGCGGGCGTCAGCAGGCCATTCTCCAGAGTCAGACCCGGGTTCTGAACAGAGCTGAGGCTGAGGGTCTGAACGAACGGAGGCTGTACAGCCAGGCGGCCGCCAAGCTGCGATACGGCGCCTCCATTAAACACGAGGCCGTAGCCGCCGCGGATCACGATCGCGCGCTTCGACCAGGGCTTCCATGCGATACCGATGCGCGGCTGAACAGCCCCATAGAAAGGCTTCACGATGCCATCCGGCACCATCTGCTGCGGATTATAAGGATCCGCCTGACCGGGTTGTACAAGCTTGACTTCCGTGCCATCCGGGCTGAACTCAACGTTCGCCATGTGGTTGTACTTTTCGGTTTGCGGAGCGTCGAACTCCCAGCGGAGGCCGCCGTTGACCGTGAACGACGGGCTCACGCGCCAGTCGTCATTGAAGTAAAGCGCCGCGGTCTTCTGGCGGTAATAGAGATTGTTGTTGCCGTTCAGGTACTTGTTGACTGACGCACTCGCTGGCATGCCGAGCAGGAAGTCTGCCAGATCGTAACCGGTAGCCTGGCCGGTGAAGCTGAAGCTGCCGCGCGCGAGCTGCGACGTCAGCGAATTCGTCTGCCGCATCGAGCCCTGTGCGCCGAACTGGAAAGTATGGCTTTTGCGAGTCCAGGAAATCGAGTCGCCCAGGTTGTAGGTGGTGGAGCGCAGGGCCATCGGGGTTCCATCCGTCAATTGCGAGAAGTTCGTAAAGCCGATGGTCGGCGGGCCGTAAGTGTCCGGGGTGGAGAGCACACCGTTGATGCCGAACTGGCTTGCGAGATCCGTCCCGTTCGAGAAGTACGACGAGTTGTCAATCACATTGCGATTCGCCGAGAGCTGGAAGTTATTGACCATGGTCGGCCGGATCGTGCGGGAGTAGGAGACAGCGATGTTGCCGCCGTCGCCATGGGTCGGATCGATGTAGCCGAAATTCTGAATCTGCGAAGAGTCGCGGCTCTGGTAGGAGAAATTGACGTTGATGCGGTCTTTCGCGCTGAGTGGGATGATCACCTGACCGTTGACGTTGGTATTGTTGTTCGGATTATTCCGGATGAGCTGATAGTTATTGGCCAGGCCGCTGCCGGTCGGGAGGGGGAACAGGTTCAGGAGACCGGTCGCCGCGGTACTGATGCGGCTCTGCGGAATGATGTTATTCGCGAAAGGCTGTCCAGTCGCAGGATCCATGATGATGATCTGCTGGCCGAGCAGGCTGGAGAAATCGCCGCCCCGCAGATCCGCTGTCGGCAGGCTCGACGTCAGGTTCGATCCGTTCCGGTTGCGCGCGCCGCTCACATTGAGATTCCAGCGCGAATTGCGGAGGTTGATTTTCGTTTTCGGGATCATGATCGGTCCGCCGAGGGTGAAGCCCAATTGGTTTTGGGCCGTCGAGGCCTTCACCGGGGGCAGGCCTGACTTCGAAGTCGCAAACGCGTAGGGCCGCGCATTCAGAGCGGAGTTGGCAAAGTTGTAATTGACGCTGGCCTGCCACTGCGGGCCGCGTCCACGGCCGGCGCGATTGCCGAATGCCGTCACGCCGTTGGGACCACGGCCACCGCCGCCCGGTCCGCCGAAGCCGCCACGTCCGCCACCAAATCCACCGGGACCGCCGGGACCACGAGGTCCTCCGAAACCGCCGCCCGGTCCGCCGCCACGTCCACCGGGACCGCCACCCGCAAAGCCGCCGCCGGGGCCACCCGGACCACCGCCGCGGCCACCGGGTCCGCCAAAATCACCACCCGGGCCGCCAGGGCCACCGGGTCCACCAGGACCGCCGAAGCCAAAGCCGCCGGGTCCGCCAGGTCCGCCGGGTCCAAAACCAAAGCCGTCGCCAGCCTGCGCCTGCACGCCCTGGCTGAGAGTACCGTTCACAGTGAAGGCATCGCCCGAACCGGCGCCCCCGTTTGTATCCTGCGCGATGGTCGGGGAGTCCGAACCGATCGCATCCTCATTTTGCGTCAGGCTAAGAGCCTGGAAGCCACCGCCGCGGCCCTGCTGCTGACCGTTGCGGGCATTCTGCTGCTGTCCGTTATTGCGGCCACCGCGGCCGGGACTCTGCTGGTTGCCGGTCAGGCTGGGGCGCGTTCCGAGGTCAACCGGCGCAGCGGGCGCGGGCGTGGGAGGCGCGGCAACCGGAGCGGGGGCAGGAGTCGCCGGCTTGTCGCTGGGGGCCACCGGAACCGAGGCGCGCGTCTGAAGCTTGAGATCGAAACCGAGAGGGGTCGCAGAGGCCGCCGCGTCCTTCTCCACCGGTTCGAAGCCGAAGATCAGGATGGTGTATTTGCAGGGCGTCGATGGCAGCCCGCCGACTTCAAACCTTCCCGCTTCATCGGTGACCGTCGGGATCTTATCGGTCCCGCACTGAACCGTTACTGAAGCGCCGGGAATCGGCTGGCCACCGGAACGAACGACGCCGGTCTGCACGTCGGCAGAGGCTGCGCCCGCGAGCAAAAGCAAAGCGAGGCAGGAGTTACGAAGCATGGAATGTGTTCCCTCCAGGTGATACATGAAATCAGTATAGGGGGGAAGTAAGGAAAAACATTTTTCACTTGCAACCTTTTACAAATGAGTGACTTAACCCCCTTTTAGGTTTGCAGGAATTTACAAATGGGGGCTTGCCACCGGCAAAAACATAAGGGCGGAATGGGTTCGTTTATGCGAACCCATCCGCCCTGTTGGGTGGTTTTTCCGGAGTTAGATAGCGGTCAGAATCCCGCTTTTGGAGCCGCAGGGGCGGAGGCATTCTGCGGCGGCAGGACCTTGATTTCCGCCCGCTGGAAGCCGAACTTGTGGCCGTTCTCGTCCACCAGATTGATCTGTACGGTATAGACGCCCGACGGCAGCTTCGAAAGCGGCGCCATAAACTTCACCGGCAGAGTCTGACCGCGCTGCGGCAGGAACGAGTTGAGATAGACCGGCTCGGAATCGAACATCTTGTTCTTGCCCCGATAGAAGGAAAGCGTGGCGGCCACGCTCGGCTTCTGATCCGCGCCGAGAGTCGGATCGTAGACTTCCATGTAGACGTAGAGGTTCTGGTTTTTGCGGAACACGCGCGTGATGCTGGGGACGAGTTGCTGGCCGTCCGACACAAGCGGACTGGCGGCTTCGACTTTCAAATTGGCATCCGCTTTACCAACTGCGTCTTTGAGCGGCTGGCGCTGGCTGCTCAGCACAAGACTGCTGGTCTTGATCTTCGACGGCTGGTCGACCGACAGATCGGGGATGTTGACCGTCTGCTCGTAGGTCCCCATCTTGCCGGTTTCGTTTTCGCGCATCAGGAATTTGAGCTTGTAGGTTCCGGGGGGCACCGCGAAGCCCGTATCGTAGGCAATGGTTCCGCTGTTGAGCTGCGCGAGGGATTGTTCCCCCAGCTGGATCGTGATGCCATCCTCCATCTGCGCGGCGATCTGGTCTTTGGGGGTTCGCAGCTGCCCGACGAAATCGAGGCTGGTTTTCGCGTCGCCTTTACTCTTAGCCAGCGCGATCTCCGAGCCGGGGATCTTCACGTTGAGCGGAACGAAATAGCGGTTGGGCGCGAGCCGGAAGTAATTCACTTCGGCTGCGAGCGTGAGGTCCGTAATCGGGTCTCCGAGGACGAGAGCCTGCTGGAGCTGGTCTTCCTTATCGGCTGCGGTGAATTTGCCGAATTCCTTATCGGCGAAGTAGCCGTGTTTGTATTCGAGCTTCGCGTTCGCCACATCGGCACGGGTGAGCTTTACGTTCACGGCGCGATACTTGCCATCCGACTTCGAATTCGTACTGTAGTAGCCGAGGATGTAATAGCTCGAAAGATCGTCGCGCGCCTGCTCGAGGCCGACCGCGATGTCATTGCTTTCGGCGAACAGCTTGCCGCCGGTATCGTTCGAGAGAGTGGCGAGTGTTTCCTGCGCGGAGTCATTAGCTGCCCCGCCGCGTCCCCCGCCGCGCCCGGCGGATGTGCCGGCTGCGCCTGCCGTAAACAGGCTGGAGCCGCTGCTGGACGCCGTGGTGGCGTCGCCGCCGGGAGCCGAGGCGGTCATGCCGCGCGCGTCAATGCTGTCGATCACGACGTTGGATTTTTTGCAGACGTTGACGGCCTTGGTCAGTTCGGCCTGATTGTCGGTGCCGGACTGCGTGATGCCGCTCGAAAAGTAGATCAGGGCTTTCTTTTCCGGGAAGCTCGCGAGGAGCTTGCAGGATGTCTCGATCGTCGTGAATTTTTTATCGACGTTGAAGATATCGAATTCAGACTGATCGGCGCTGAAGGTATTGTCGTCAGTAGTGTCGCCGGCCCCGAGCGTTTCCGACAGGTCAGAGGCTTCGCCAATGTGGAACTTTTTGATGGCGGCTTCGAGCGAATCCCGATCGTCGGTGAAGTCCTGGGTAATTTCGAGAGGACCGGCGGTCGCGGTCATGATGGAAACCATATCCGCGGGCTTGAGGCTCTTGTGAATGAAATCGAGCGCACTTTTCTGTACGCGGATCTGTTCGGCGACTTCCATGGTGCTCATGTCGAACAGCATGGCGACGAGGCGCTTATCCTGATAGCGGATGACAGGCTGCGCGGTTCCGGGCTTTACCGCCACCGGAGCCGGTTTCGAAGCCGCCGGCGCGGGCGTCTGAATGACGGCGGCGGTCACTGAGGCCGGCTTGCTCGATTCGGGCGCAGGGTTCGCTTCCGCCGCAGCCGCCGGCGGCGCTCCCAGATCGAGCTTCTGGAAGTCGAAGACCGCGATCTGTTGGGCCTTGCCATCTTCGGTGAGCTGGAAGTCGTTCTTCTTCAGATCCTCCACGACTTTGCCCGCTTTGTCCTTCACCTCCACGTCAATGATCACCAGAGTGGTCTGGGTGGAGAACGTGACAGGCGCCTGGGCCGGAAGATTTCCCAGGGTCAGCAGGAAAACAAGTCCGAGTACGACGAGCCGTTTCATAGTTTTCTCTTTAATAAGTAAATCTCGCCGACGCCGTCACTGTGCGCATCTGCGCGGCAGTGGTGGCGAGGCCGAAATATTGATTGCCAATTTGCGTCCCGATCCCGGTGATCGAGACGTGGTTCAGCGGGTTATTCGTTGAGAACGTGAATGCCAGGCGGTGCCGCTCGCCGAACCGGAAAGTCCGCATGGCGGAGGCCCGGATCGAAAAGTTCACGATGCCAGGAATTGTGTTGCGGCCCGCCGTTCCGAAAGTTCCGGCCGGTACCAGCGCAAAAGCGGCGGTATTGAAGTAGCCCGAACCGTCGTCTACGGGAACGCCGGTGGCGTTGGCGCGGGTAGAGCCGGTAAGGCCGGTACCGGATGGATCGCCGCCCACGGTAGCGGTAAAGGGCGTTCCGGAGTTGACGTCATAGGAGCCGAACAATTGCCAGCCGCGAATCACCTTATAGATGAACTGGCTCTTTTGATTTCCGGCGAGCGATTGATAGTTAAAGTTGACTGCGAGATCCTGATGGGGCACCGGCATGACCGCGCGCTCGGCCGCGAGATTGCCTTCAATCTGAACGATGGAGCTGCCGAATGTGGAGGAATCCGAGATGCCCTTCTGCAGGGTGTAGGTCACGGACGAGCCAAAACCGCGCGCGAGACGGCGCGATACCTGAAGTTGCCCGGAATTAAAGGTGGAGTGACCGATTGACTCCTCACGCGTGATCGTCGAGAGCAGCGTATTGATGGGGATACGGCTGTTGAGCGATTGGGAAGGCCCCGGCGTGGCGCGGTTCGGACCTTCGACCACCAGAAGGTTAGAGCCTTTGTTTCCGGAGTACGTTCCCTGGACCACGTAGGAGCGGCCCAGCGTGTACTGCACCATGGTGTTCCACTGCTGCGACATGGCGGGCCGGAAATCGGGCGAGACGGAGAAAGAGTTGGTTTGAACGCGGCTTGGCAGCGTGGGGAATCCGTTCTCCAGCGTGAGAACCTGGCCGGTATCTCCGAGGGCCTGCTGCGGAGTCAGCGTAACGCTCTGGACAAACGGAGGCTGCGTCACCAGACGGCTTCCCAGAGCGGCGATGGAGCCGCCATCGTACCGAATTCCATAACCGCCGCGGAACACGATCGGCCGTTTGCTCCACGGCTTCGCCGCGATCCCGATCTGCGGTTCAATCATTCTGTAATACGGCTTGATCAATCCCTCGGGCGCATCGCCGTTTTGAAAAGCGTACGGCTGCCCGGGAGTGACGAACTTCGCCGCCGTGCCATCCGGGGAGTACTCGATGTTGGCCATGTGATCGTACTTTTCCGTCTGCGGGAGATTGATATCCCAGCGAAGGCCGCCGTTAATAGTCAACTTCGTGCTGGCGCGGAAATCGTCGTTCACATAGGCCCCGAGGGAGGTCTGGCGGTAGTAAAACATATCATTCCCGTTGAGGTAATTGGTAACCGATGTCTGCGCCGGCAGGCCGAGCAGCAAATCGGCGACATCGTAGCCAGTCGGATTCTTGAGCGAAGTGACCGGAGACCCGTCCACTATTTGTTCCGTATTCGCACCGCTGAAGGTGAAATTACCGCGGGCATTGCTCGCAAGGAGCGAGTTCGACTGGCGTTTCGAACCAGTGACGCCGACCTGGAACGTATGCTTGCCGAGATTCTTGACGACCCGTTCCGTCAGGGTGTACGTGAATGAGTGATTCGTGGAAGGAGTCGAGTCCGAGAGAGAGGCGAGACCGGACGCGCCCTGGAAGCTGAGGGTCGGCGGGCCATACGTCAGCGGCGTAGCCAGCACGCCCCCGATGCCCAAATCTCCGGCGACGTTTTCTCCATCCGAGAAGAAGGAAAGATTATTCGTCGTGTTACGGTTCACCCCGATCGAGAATGTATTGACCAGCGTTGGCTGGAGCGTGCGTGAATAGGAAACCGTCAGGGCTTTACCGCCGCCGCTGGTGGGGTCGCGATAGCCGAAGGTCTGGATTCTGGCCGAATTCCGGCTCTGCGCCGAGAGATTCACGTTCACGCGATCTTTGGCCGTAAGCGGTATGGAGAGCTGCCCGTTCACATTGTTGTTGTTCGTTGGATTGCTCGCATCGAATTCGTAGTTTTTGGTGAGGCCGATCGCGGTGGGCGCGGGATAGAACTTGAGCAGCCCCAGCGCCGCCTGACTGATGCGGCTTTGCGGAATGATGTTGTTGGCGAAAGGCTGATTGGTCAGCGGATCGTAAATGACCGTCGGGATATCCGCCGCGAGAAGCGAAGAGAAATCGCCGGTGCGGAAAGGCGCGATCGGCACGGACCCGATATTTTCGACGCCCTGGCGATCGCGCACTCCAGACATGCTGAGATTCCAGTGCGAATTTTTGAGATTGATCGGCGTTTTCGGAATCATGATGGGACCGCCAAGAGTCAGGCGAAGTTCGTTCGTCGCCGTGGCGGGTTTCGCGGGGGGCAGTCCGTTCACGGTTGGAGCGGAGAGCGAATAGGGCCGCGCATTGAGAGCCGAGTTCGTCAGGGTGTAGTTCGCTGAGAGCTGCCACTGCGGTCCGCGTGCGCGGCCGGCGCGATTGCCGAATGCTGTAACGCCGTTGGGACCACGGCCACCGCGTCCCGCGCGTCCGCCGGGACCGCCGAATCCGCCACCGCCGCGTCCACCACCACCGAAGCCACCGCCTCCGCGTCCGCCACCGCCGGCAAAACCACCGCCTCCGCGACCGCCGGGGCCACCGCCTCCGGGAGCAGCACGTCCACCGCGGCCGCCGCCGTCAGCGCCGCCTTCACCGCCGGGACCACCGGGTCCGAACTGGCCGCCAGGGCCACCGAATCCGAAGCCGCCAGGACCACCAGGCCCGAAGCCATCGCCCGGCTGTGCCTGCACACCCTGGCTCAGAGTTCCGTTGACCGTGAACGCATCGCCGGATGCCGGGGCCGCCCCGTCACCAACACCGAGCACCGACGCCGGCGCATCCGATGCCGGAGGCGCGTCCGCGTCCTCAACGAGGTTCAGGCTTTGGAAGCCGGAAGCCTGAACCTGATTATTGTTGTTGGCGCCACGTCCATTCTGCGCCTGCTGGTTAGCGCCGCGGCCCCGGCTGTTCTGGCCGCCGCGTCCGCCACGTCCATTCTGCGCGGCCTGCGCCTGGGCGAGACTGGGGCGCGGAGCATTCGGCGTAGTCGCCGCCGGAGCGGCCGGTGTGGTGGCGGAAGGGGCCGGGGTTGGAGCCGAGGTCACCGCGGGGGCGGGCGGTTTCGGCGCGACTGGCGCGGTGGCGTGCTTCTGAAGAGTGAGATCGAAACTCAGAGGAGTAGAAGAAGCCGCCGCATCCTTTTGCTGCGGCTCGAAGCCGAACATGAGCACCGTATATTTGCACGATGCGGAAGGCAGACCGCCCAGTTCGAAGCGCCCCGAGGCATCCGTAGTGGTGGTGATTTTCGCATCGGTCCCGCACTCCACGGTAACGGTGGCGCCGGGGATCCCCTGGTCGCCTGAGTGGACGAGGCCGGTCTGAACATCGGCATCGGCCGCGACC
Organism: Bryobacteraceae bacterium; assembly: GCA_036500405.1. GTDB lineage: Bacteria > Acidobacteriota > Terriglobia > Bryobacterales > Bryobacteraceae > BOG-234. The sequence goes on along the minus strand of DASYCD010000011.1, from coordinate 7,141 downwards.
GCGAACATCAGCAAAATGGCACAAGTCGAACGCAGCATGAGATGAATCCTCGGTTTATATGAGGACCGCGGACTACGCGGCCCGATGCGAGTTGAACGCTTCCAGAATACTCTGGCCCGGTTAACTGATTTCCGGGCCAGATTCCTGCTATTGAGTATTACGCGCCGGACACAAAAAGTGCCAGGAGCCTATTCCTTCTTCAGCGTCTGGGTGCGAGGATTGCCGCGGCCACCAAAATCGACCGTCAATTCGATCTTGTCGCCGTTCATTTTGCCGGTATAGGTGGACTTAAATTCATTCCCACCAAAGCTCTGCGTCGTCGTGAACGAGAACGTGTCGCCCGTAATCTTGCCGTCGGCAATGGGAGTAACCACCGGATCGCCACCACCGCGGCCCGCGCGGGTGACTGAGCCGGTTAGCGTGTCGCCGGAGACCTTAAATTCATAGGTTCCGCCCCCCATCCCTCGTCCACCACCGCCCTGAGCCGCCGGGGCTGCGGAAGTATCAACCACCCACTTGCCACTTACATCGGCCGCCAGGGCCGTAAAAGCTAAACACAGAATGGCCACGAGTGCCAAAAGGGATTTTTTCATAACTGGAATGATGACTAAAGAGACCCGCAGGGTTACCGCATCAGCCCAGATTACAAGTGTTTACAGAAATTTGAGGATGAAATCCTTACGGCCAAAAAAGAAAATGCCGCAGACGTTCCCCTGCGGCATTTTCTTTTCCTGTATGCAAGCGGCGTACGCGGCCAGTGAGTGGACGCCCGTAAGATTTCCCCCTCGGCCAATCCGGCCGCGAAAACGTCACTAAAAGCAGGAAGCTATTTTTTGACGAGGGTCATTGTGACTGGCCCACGACCGCCGGTGAAGCTGAGGTCAATCTTGTCGCCATTGACCTTACCGGTGTAGACGACCTTCATCGGATCGCCACCGCCACGGCCCGCTTGCATCACCGAGAACGTGAAGCTGTCGCCGGTGACCTTGCCATCTTCAATCTTGGTGACGACGGGCTCTCCACCGCCACGGCCCGCGCGTGAAACGGAACCGGTGAGGGTATCGCCCGAAACCTGGAATTCATACGTGGCGTTACCACCACGACCGCCGCCGCCCGCTGAAGGATCGGCTCCCCACTTACCGCTGATATCGGCAGCGAATGCCGCGAATGCTAATGCTAATACGGCCACAAGGGCCAAGAGGGTTTTCTTCATGAGCAGATCATACTACAGGAAGAGTTCATAAGGAATGCTCCGAAGCGCTCGAAACCCATTAAGAAATCTACATTTACAAATGGGCTTTCGGATACAACAAAGCCCGGAACGTTCGTGAGAACGCCCGGGCTTTTTGGGTTTGTCTTGTAATTTTGGCGCTTGTGCCTTACAGACCTTTTTTCGCGATGAACGTGACCAAATCGTTCACGCGGCACGAATAACCCCACTCATTGTCATACCAGGCAATCACTTTGAGGAAGTTGCCGTCCATGACCTTTGTCAGCTGAGCGTCGATGATCGAGCTGTTCGGATTGTGAAGCATGTCCGAGGAGACGACCGGATCTTCGGTGTAGGCCAGAATGCCCTTGAGTTCGCCTTCGGCGGCAGACTTGAGGGCGGCGTTGACTTCCTTGTCCGTCGTGTTGGTTTTGAGAACGGCGACGAGATCGACCACCGAAACGTCCGGTGTGGGAACGCGCATGGAGAAGCCGTCGAGCTTACCCTTAAGTTCCGGCAGCACCAGAGCGATCGCCTTCGCGGCGCCTGTGGTGGTGGGGATCATGTTCGTCGCGGCGGCGCGGGCCCGGCGCAGATCTTTGTGAGGGAAGTCGAGAACGTTCTGATCGTTTGTATAGGAGTGAATGGTTGTCATTGACCCCTTGTCGATACCGAACTTTTCGTGAAGGACCTTCGCCACCGGCGCGAGGCAGTTGGTGGTGCAGGAGGCGTTCGAAACGACGTGATGCTTCGCGGGATCGTAGGACTTCTCGTTCACGCCGAGCACGATGGTGATGTCTTCATCCTTCGCGGGGGCGGAAATGATGACCTTTTTCACGGAACCGCGCAGGTGCTTCGATGCGTTCGCTTTATCTACAAAACGGCCGGTGGATTCGATGACGATATCGGCGCCGACTGAATTCCAGTCGATGAGGCCCGGGTCCTTTTCGGCGAACACTTTGATGCGGCGCTTGCCAATCACGATTGTGTCGCCATCGACGGATACCGGCTCCGGCATGGGGCCCAGCAAGGAGTCGTACTTGGTCATGTGGGCGAGCGTCTTGACGTCCGTCAGATCGTTCACCGCGACAAATTCGATGTCCGGGTTGTTCATGCCCGCGCGGATCACGTTGCGTCCGATGCGTCCAAACCCGTTAATACCAACTTTCACAGCCATGTTGCGGATGGTTCTCCTTCAGATTTACGCGTTTGCGTGGGGTTAAGAAACAGGATAACAAGGGGGATTCCGTGGCCCGAATGAGCCAGACGCGGGTTCGGCGCCGATCAGGGGATCCGCCCTGCAACCTTACTGCGCGATGCCCCGCTGTTTCAGAAGGCCGTCGATTTTCGGGGGGGCGCCGCGCCAGGCTTCGTAGAGTTTTTCGAGATCCTGTGTGTTACCTCTCGAAAGCACCATCTGGCGGAAGCGATCTCCGTTCGCTCTGGTCAGGCCGCCGTGTTCCTGAAACCACTGCCAGGCATCATCGTCCAGCATTTCACTCCAGAGGTAGGCGTAATAGCCGGCGGAATAGCCACTGGCCCAGATATGGTTGAAGTAGCTGGAACGATACCGCGACGGCACGGCGTCCAGCGCCAGTTTCTTACGGTCGAGCGCGGACTCCTCAAATTTGTCCGGATCTTGCTGCGGCGCGTCGGCTCCAAGCATGTGCCACTGCATGTCGAGCTCAGCGGCGGCGAGTAATTCCGTCAGCGCGTAGCCCTGACTAAAAGTCGCGGCTGCCTTCAACTTCGCCACAAGCTCGGGCGGCATGGGGGCTCCGGTCTTGTAATGGCGCGCATAGTGAGCAAAGACCTGGGGATCCTGGCTCCAGTGCTCATTAAACTGCGAAGGAAATTCGACGAAGTCGCGCGGGATGCTTCCGCCCAACGAGCCATACTCGACGGAAGCAAACATCGCGTGCAGCGCGTGACCGAATTCGTGAAACATGGTGGTGACGTTGTCGAACGTAATGAGCGCGGGCTCGCCGGGGGCCGGCTTCTCGAAATTCGTGACGTTGTAGACGACCGGCAGCGTCCCCATCAGCTTCGAGGCAGGTACGAAGGTGCTGGTCCAGCCGCCGCCACGTTTGTTGTCACGCTTATAAAGATCGGAGTAGAAGAGCGCCAGCGGCGTGCCATCGGCATTCGAGACCTCAAACACTTTGACGTCGGGGGCATAGACCGGAATGTCCTTACGCTCTTTGAATGTGATTCCGTACAGCTGCGTGGCGGCGTAGAAGACGCCGTCGCGCAGCACCCTGTCCGCTTCGAGATACGGGCGCACGGCGGCTTCATCGTAATCGTATTTGGCTTTGCGGACCTGATCGGCGTAGAAATCCCAATCCCAGGGGGCGAGTTTGAAGCCGCCGTTTTGACGGTCGATCAGAGCCTGGATATCTTTCGCTTCGGCATTTGCTTTGGCCGTTGCCGCGGGAACCAGACCGTCGAGGAATTTCAGCACGGCATTGGGAGTCTGCGCCATCTGGTCGCCCAGCTTCCACGCGGCGAAATTGGGAAAGCCGAGAAGCTTCGCGCGCTCGGCCCGGAGCTTCGCCATCTGCGCGATGGTATCGCGCGTATCGTTCGCGCCGCCACGTTCGGCGCGGAGCCAACCGTCTTCAAACAGGGCCTGGCGAGTCTTGCGCTCCGTCAGCAATTGAAGAGACGGCTGCTGGGTTGTGTTTTGCAGCGGCAGGACGTAGCCTGGAACTTTGCGCGCTTTCGCGGCAAGTTCCGCAGCGGAAATCTGCCCATCGCTGAGACCAGCGAGCGCGGACTTATCGGTAGTGGTGAAAGCGCCGGCCTTTGTCGCCCCCAACAGCTTTTGCGCGAACGCAGTGGAAAGCACGGAGAGCTGTTCGTTGATCTGTTTTAAGCGCGGTTTGTCGGCATCCGCGACATTCGCGCCAGCACGCACAAAACGCAGCCAGGTCTGTTCCACCAGCCGCAAAGATTCGGGATCGAGCTTCAGCGAAGTCCGCTTCAGGTAGACTGCCTTGACGCGCGCGAAAAGTTTCGGATTGAGTAGTTCCGAATTGGAAAGCGCTGCGAGTTTCGGGGCTTCCAGTTCGTCGAGTTTCTCAAGCGCGGGATCGGTGTTCGCGCTGGTCATCACGTTGAGGGACCGCTGAACGCGCGAAAGAAGCTGGCCGCTTTTTTCCAGCGCGACGATGGCGTTGGTGAAATCTGGCGACGCGGGATTGTTCGCGATCGCTTCGACTTCCTTCGCCTCGGCAGCGATGCCGGCTTCCAGGGCGGGCTGGTAGTCGGCGTCCCTGATCTTGTCGAAGGGCGGGGCCTCGAACGGAAGCGTGCTCTTCGCGTAAAACGGATTGGAGGGGCCGAAGGCAGGCGGGGAGGCGGTCTGAGAGATCGCGATCCCGGCGGCAATACCAACGGCAGCCAGGCCGCCGATCACTTTCGTTCTGTATGCGGCCTGCATGAGCGGAACCTCCTGCTAAGCGTTGTAGGTCGATGAGGCGACGCGGCCGCCGCGGCCGGTCCAGTTGGTGTGGAAGAATTCGCCGCGGGGTTTATCCACACGTTCGTAGGTATGGGCGCCGAAGAAGTCGCGCTGCGCCTGGAGCAGGTTCGCCGGGAGGCGCGCGGTGCGGAATCCGTCATAGAAGGAGAGGGCCGTGGAGAACGCCGGCACCGGAACGCCGTGCTGGATGGCGCGGATGCACGCCCGGCGCCAGGATTCCTGATATTTTTTGATCGTTTCGTTGAAGTAGCTATCGAGAAGCAGGTTGGCGAGCCTCGGATTCTTATCGAAAGCTTCTTTGATTCGGCCGAGGAACTGGCTGCGGATGATGCAGCCGCCGCGCCACATCAGCGCGATGCCGCCCATGTTCAGGTTCCACTTGTATTCCTTCGCGGCGGCGGAGAGCAGCATGTAGCCCTGCGCGTACGAAATGAACTTGGAGCAGAACAGCGCGCGGCGGACGTCTTCGATGAACTCGGCGCGGTCGGTTGCTTTGGGTTTCTTTGGGCCGGTGAGAACGTTCGACGCTTCGACGCGGGAGTCCTTGAGCGCGGAGAGGCAGCGCGCGAAAACCGCTTCGCCGATGAGCGTGACGGGCATGCCGGTATCGAGCGCGGAAATGCAGGTCCACTTGCCGGTGCCTTTCTGACCGGCGGCGTCGAGAATGTTGTCGATGAGGGGCGAGCCGTCTTCGTCTTTCTTGGCGAAGATGTCGGCGGTGATTTCAATGAGGTAGCTGTCGAGCTCGCCCTGATTCCATTCGGCGAAGACCGCGTGGAGTTCGTCAGGCGTGAGGCCGAGACCATCTTTAAGAAGCTGATAGGCCTCGCCGATGAGCTGCATGTCGCCGTACTCGATGCCGTTGTGGATCATCTTGACGTAGTGGCCGGAACCGGCTTCGCCGACCCAATCGCAGCAGGGAGTTCCGTCTTCGACTTTGGCCGCGATGGACTGAAAGATGTCTTTCACGTGCGGCCAGGCTTCAGGGCTGCCGCCGGGCATGATGGAGGGGCCTTTGCGCGCGCCTTCTTCGCCGCCGGAGACGCCAGTGCCTATAAAGAGGATGCCCTTTTCGGCGAGCGCGGCCACGCGGCGGTTGGAATCGGTGAAGAGCGAGTTGCCGCCGTCGATGACGATGTCGCCGGCTTCGAGGTGGGGGAGGACGGATTCGATGGTGTCGTCGACCGCCTGGCCGGCTTTGACGAGCATCATGACGCGGCGGGGGCGTTTGAGGGCTTCGATGAAGTCCGGGATGGAGTGGGCGCCGACGATTTCGGTACCTTTGGCCTCGTTGTTGATGAAGTCATCGACTTTGGATACGGTGCGGTTGTAGACCGCTACTTTGAATCCGTGGTCGTTCATGTTGAGGACCAGGTTCTGGCCCATGACGGCGAGTCCAATCAGTCCGATATCGCAAGTTTCCTTCTGCATTCCTTCTCCTGTGGGGGGTGGTGAAAACGAAATACCATTCTAGTGGAGTGGGGGTGGGGCTGATTTGACTGGCGCTACACTGGAGGTGGAGTTGCACGTGAGTCTGACGTTAAATCTGCCGCCAGAAGTGGAAGCCGAATTACAGGATCGCGCTGAGAGGGCCGGTAAGTCCATTGAGGAGTTCGTAGTTTTCATGGCCGGGATTCAGCCTCGACAGGAGACAGAAAAACTCTCTCCGAAAGAGCGCGGCGCGGCATATAGAGCATGGGCTGCATCCCACCGCCATACCCTGCCTCTTTCGGACTTCGCTGTCAGCCGCGAATCGATCTACGAAGACCGATAGTGCTCGATGAGCATTCTAGTTGACACAAATGTGCTGCTTCGGAGCGCTCAGCCGTCACACCTGCTGCATGTAGTGGCATCGGAGGCCGTCGATCTTCTGCTAAGTCAGGAAGAAGCCGTCTATTTCTGCCCTCAAAGTATCGCGGAGTTCTGGCACGTAGCGACGCGACCTGTTTCTGTATATGGACTTGGGTTCTCGCGCGAAGAGCTGTTGCGCGAAGTGCAGGCAATCGAATCCCTGCTCAGTTTTCTTCCAGAGAAACCAGAAGTCTACGACGAATGGAAGCGAATCGTTTCAGGCTATGGAGTTCAGGGCCTGAAGGTCTTCGACGCCCGCCTCGTCGCAACGGCGAGAGTTTACGGGATCACCAGAATTCTTACCTTTAACGGCACTGATTTCAAACGCTACGAGGACATCTCCGTCATCGACCCAGCGCTCGTTTCCTGACCCGTCAGATCGATGCGATTTCGCTGAGGATCGCGACAATAGCTTTCCGGCCCGCTCACCCATACGAGCCAGGAGGAACAGATCTTCGTCCTTCGTAATATTCACCCCAGGGGCATGCACGCCACTTTCAGGAACACGTAGAAAGTAACTCCATCGGGAAACAGCCTGCTCGTTAATCGCACAATTGTGCGCAGTGTGCACAAACTGCGATAGTATGGCCCTGCTC
>DASYCD010000010.1:0-8775 GCA_036500405.1 Bryobacteraceae bacterium | reverse complement strand
ATCCACCCCGCCGTGCGCCACCGCCACCAGCCCTCCGCACAGGACCAGGACGCCGGCGAATGCCTGCAACTTCGCTGTTTTGGTTTTTAAAAATGGTATGGATTTCAATGCAAACTCCTTATTGCTCTCGGGGCCGATTCAACCGTCGCCCTGCTTGTTAAGACGTTCTACGAATGAATTCGTCTTGCTCTCCACGCTCGCGCAGCCACACGATTTCCGCATGAAACCGAATGCGTCAGCGATACGTATTGACAGGCCTTCCAGCTGTAAAATCAGTTTGTGAGACGACAACATTTTTCTCGCGATTGATATTGACAAGTTCCGGAAGCGGGCGTATTTTGGAGGTATCACTGAAGAAGGAGGTGGTCCAGAAAAATGAGTTCATGTAGTAGACCCTGCGAGGTGGCCGAAAGCTGAATCGACCGTTGTTATCTCTGACGGTTCCGTTCTCAGTGACGGGGCCAACTTCCTGTGGACCGGTTGCTTCGCAGCGGACGCAGTAATTGCCTCAAATCTGAAAAGACGATCGAGACCCCGCCGCTCCTCCCGAGCCGGCGGGGTTTCGTGTTTCCAGAGGGCCAAAACCTCTGTGGTAAGATGGAATTTCCCGAGGTAAAACCATGAAAGCTGGAATCCACCCCGCCTACAATGAGGTGAACGTTATCTGTGCGTGCGGTCATACGTTCCGTACCCGCACCACCAACAAGAGCGACATCCGCGTCGAAATTTGCTCCAGCTGCCACCCGTTCTTCACCGGCAAGCAGAAGCTGGTCGATACGGCTGGCCGCGTTGACAAGTTCGAGAAGAAGTATCAGAAGCTGCGCGCCGAGAAGAAAGCTGCGCTGACAGCGCAGTAACAGCGTTTTGCAATATCAGTTTTGCAATATCAAAAAGGGCGGCTCCTTTACGGGAAGCCGCCCTTTCTCTGTTATCAGTGACCTCAGTCTATTTGGCCGCACCTGACGATCCAGCTGCGCCCGTTTTCGACCGCTTCAGCCGCTCTACCCGCCACGCTTCGTAAGCCGGCTTCTGCGCATCTGTCAGTACCGCCCGGATCGCGTCCACTTGATCCTGCTGAATACGGTCGCGCATGGGCCGTTGTTCGCGGCGCAGATCGTCGTACTTTTTCTTGCTGTCGCTGAGAATCTTCTCAACCGCGACCACCTGCCCATCGTTCACGCCGATCCTCTGCCGCATCTCATCCGTGTAGCTGCGCGTAAACTCCGCCATCGTGCGCGGCGCGGCGGGCGCGGGAACTGACGCCTTCACCGCATACAGACGCGTGGAAGCGACGCCCACGAGCACACCGCTCGCGAACACCAGTATCAGATAGAGAACGGCGCTGAGCCTTGTGCGGGGCATGAGGGCTCTATTGTTGCTCGAGCTCGGAAATCCGTTCGATCTGCAGCGGCTCCAGATCGCGAACGTGATCGTTCGCCAGCGCCTGCAGGATAGACCCGTCGTTGGCCGAAGCCGGCGGCGGCGTATAGGACGAGGAAAGCAGTCCCATCACGACCGATGCGCCCAGAGCCGCGGTCACCAATGCTTTCGCGACACGGTTAAAAATTGTCGTGGACGCCTGACGCGCCTCGATCTTCGCCCACATCTCGGGCGTGAAGTTGACCGAAGGCTCAGGATCGGGACATGCCTGCCGGTAAGCGCGGAACAGACTATCCAGGCGGGCGTCCAGTTCGGCGTCATTCCCGCCGTTCCGCGGGGAGCTCCATTGATTGTTCATTCGCAGTTCACCTGTATCGACGTTTACCGCGCCGGCTAGGAAACCATCTTACCTTCTTTTACAATCCGTCGTCAGAAGAGGCGCTTTTTCCCCGCCGCCTGGTTACACCCTTCACGTTCTTTAATACCCGCTGCCGAGCCCGAAACAACCTTACTTTCAGGGAGTTTTCACTGACATGGTAGATCTGCTCCAGCTCCTTCAGGGATAGGCCTTCTACTTCCTTTAAAGTCAATAGGATACGGTCTTCTTCGGAAACCGAAGAAAGCAGGCTCTGCACCGTATCCCGGACCCGGTGTTTCTCTCCCTCCTCCGTCTGGGCCTTCGACCCCGCCGCCGCGTCCGCCATCATCACCTGTTGTTCGGATAAATCGGACATTCGGGATTCCGGTCTGCGTTTACTCTTACGCAGGTAGTCGTAGGAGGCGTTGACCGTCAGCCGGTAAAGCCAAGGCTCAAAGACTTCGGGAGTACGGAGCTGGTCGAGCGAAAAATAGAGACGGAGGAAAACCTCCTGGGCAACATCCTCCACGTCTTCCGGACGCCCGATGAGTCGCGAGATGGTTCCCAGGATTCGGCGCCGATAGGCGGTCACTACCTGGTTGAACGCGCTCGCGTCTCCCCGCTGGGCCTGCTGTAGTAGCTCGAATTCAACCAGCATGAGGGGGGAGCGGCGTCACTCTTCAGAGTACAATTCATCATCGCAGGAGTTGGGAATACCAGTTGGTGATGCCGCCATGCGCCGCGATCACGATCAACGCGCCAGCGCCCAGAAACGTCGCAAACGGCAGGTAATACGATGCCGGATCGCGTCCGGTGAGCTTCATCCATGCATAGCCGCCGATCGATCCGATCAGCGATCCAATCAGCAGCGTTACCACTGTGCCTGTCAGCCCCAGAAACGCGCCCATCATCGCGATCATTTTGACGTCGCCGAAGCCCAGGTATTCTTTGTGGCGCACTTTTTCGAAGATCCAGCCGAGCGACCACATCGCGAGTGCGGGAACAGCGGCGCCGATAGCGGATTCACCGAACGACATCATCCGCAGGCTGGGATGGATGCGAAGAATATCTGCGATCATGCCGAAAATCGTCGGCGGCAAAGGGGCGAAAAACGAGAACGCCAGGCCAGCGACCAAACCGCCGACTGTGAACTCATCGGGCAGGAGCCGCGTGTCGAGGTCGGCGAAAATCAAGCCAATCAGAATCGCGGCGAACAGACAATCCTTCGCGGCGGCCAGCGAGAGGCCATCGAATGCGACGAACCAGGCGAACAGAAGCCCGGTGAGAAGTTCCACCACCGGATAGACCGGTGAAATCTTCATCGCGCAACGCCGGCACTTGCCCCCCAGGAGCAGGAAACTCAGGACAGGAACGTTGTCATACCAGGCGATAGGCTTGTTGCAGCCCGGGCACGCCGAGCGCGGTTTTACCACCGACAGATCCTGCGGCCAGCGATAAATGCAGACGTTGAGAAAGCTGCCGATCAGCAGCCCGAATAAGCCCGCCAGCAGGGAGAAGAGCAGGGAATCAGGCACCGAGGGCCTTTCCGTATGAGCCGAGCGTCGCCGCCGTCATGTGCTTAATCGTGAATCGTTGCAGCACCGTCTCGCGGGCTCTCCGTCCCATCTCGCGGCATCGCTCCGGATCGAGGCTCCGCAAAACCTTTGCGATCGCCCCTGCTTCGTTCGCGACGAGGATTCCGTTGACGCTGTCTTCGATCAACTCGGGAATGCCTCCCTTCCGCGACGCGATCACCGCCACACCGTGCGCCATCGCGAGAAGGATACCCGATCCCAAACCTTCCGATTGACTGAGATAGATCATCGCTCGCGCTCCGGCCAGGTCCTGCGCCAGATTCTTCGAACGGAGCAGCGTAACGCCCGCCTCAGTTGCCGCGCGCTCCGCAAGCGCCATCCCCTTAGCCGGATCGAGTGTATACGGCGTCAACACAGTGTCCCCATGAGCTGGCGTTGCAGGGACCTCCACACCGTCATAGACGACGTCGATCCGCGAATCGTCGACCCCGGCCTGCGATAAAATTCCCGCCACATACTTCGACACTGCCAGATACCGGCGCGCCCGTCCATACTTCCATCGCGAAACCGCCGAGGTTTTCACCGGAAACGCCACGCGCCGCGACACGACAAACGGCGCCTTCGAAAGTACCGCCGCAAGCGTGTGACTGAGGGCATCGTGCGTATGCACCAGATCAAAATCGCCGGAGAGTTGCCGCAGCCGCGCTGGCCGCAGAGCCTCGCACTCACGCGCGGCGCTCAGAAGCGGGCCGCCCTCCTTTGCGAGCAAGAGCGATTTATGCCCAGCCGCCAGCAGCGCCTCGTGCAGCCGCAGCACCTGCCATTGGCCCCCCCGCATCTCGCGGCCGCTATCCAGATGGAGCACTCTCATCGCGCCATCTCGCGAGCTTTGGCGTACTTGAGGAACGTATAGAACCCAGCCATCGCGGCGATCACAAACCCGTGCATCCCGTCCAGAAAACCGCGCTGCAAAAAGTACGACCGCACAAACGTCCACGGCGGATCGATCACCAGCCGCCGGAATGGCGCCGGTTTGCCCGATTCCGCAATCGCCTGTGCTGCAAGCGATGTGTACCGGTCAATCGTAAGCAGATGCTGGTTCAGCGAATCGCACGTGAAGTGGAGCAAATCGCTCCGAAGTTCGCTGATCAAGCCCGAGACCTCCACGCTCTCGTGGACATGATCGCCCTTCCACGCCCCGCGCCCGCGATGATAAAGCCGAATCTTGCGGTCCGGATACCAGCCGCTGTGCTGAATCCAGCGCCCCAGATAGCGCGCGCGGCGCGGCATCGTCCAGCCGGCTTCGCTCTGATCGTCGGCCCCACGCAACGCCTGAATCTCCGCAGCCAGCTCCGGCGTCAGTTCCTCGTCCGCGTCAATCGAAAGAATCCAGTCATGCGCCGCGCAACCCGCCGCGAAATTCTTCTGCTCCGCATAGCCGCGCCAGTCTTCCCGCACCACGCGTGCACCCAACTCTGCTGCAATCTCGCGCGTCCGGTCGGTTGACCCGCTATCCACCACCACGATCTCGTCCACGCACAATTTCAGACTGGCTATCGCGCGCGCGATGTTGCGTTCTTCGTTGAGCGTGACGATCGTGCCGCTGATCTTCATCCGTTGGCAATGGGCGCGAGCGTGAAGCAGAGAATAAAGACCACCAGCGCCAGCGCTCCGATGCGGATTCGTCCGGCGCCGATATCGTCCGGATCGTAGACCGACGGATGCCGGCGCGCAAAGAAGAACAGCATCACGGCCCACAGCAGCCAGCCATACCAGTAGAACCAGCCCATGGGAAGCAGGATCGCGATGAATAGCCACGTGACCCACTTGTGCGCGCGGCCGAAGATGGAATAGACGATGTGGCCGCCGTCGAGTTGCCCCGCCGGAATCAGGTTGATCGCAGTAGCCAGCATTCCGACCCACGCCGCGCGCGCGATCGGGTGCAGATAAATATCCGATGATCGAACGCCGGGAAAAATCAGTTTTTCCGAGATCCACTGCAGCGCCGGATTGCCGAACTGCCACATCCCCCGATGCCCGATTCCCGGCAAGACCCGCGAAAGCGCCAGGCCGATCAGCAGCGCCGGTACCAGAAACACAAACCCCGCGAGCGGCCCCGCCACCCCGATATCGAACAGCGCGCGCTTCGTGGGGATATGCGACCGGATGCGAATAAACGCGCCGAAGGTTCCCGTGCCGGGTATCGGCGAGGGCAGAAAGAACGGGAGTGTCGCGTCGACCCCGTACCAGAGGCACGCGACGTAGTGGCCCATCTCATGGGCGGTAAGAATTGTCAGCAGCGTGAGTGAAAACGGCAGCCCGCTCAGAAACGCCGCGGGACTTCGCAGCCCGACCGTCAGAACATCCGTCAGCCGTTCCATTTCGAATGGCGGCAGATCGTGCCGGAAGTTGAACATCATGTGCGCCCCCACCAGCGTCGTGGTGAAGAACGTCAGGAGGAATAGAAGGATATGCAGCCAGAGACGGCGCGGGGCGGGCGGTTCGGGATCGTCATGTGCGAAGCCCTCCAGATCAAACCGCAGCGCGGGGTCAAACGAAGGAACAATCGGGTCTGGGCGGTTCTCGCCGTCGCCGTCCTGCGCTCTCTCGATCAGATCTTCTGGCAACACAAATGTACCGCCTCACGGCGAGGCTCCCGCCGGCCGGCGCGAGGCGAGGTCTACTGCAGTGTCTGCAGTTCCTTGCCGGGCTTGAAGCGAACCGCCTTGCCGGGCGGAATCGAGACCTCCGCGCCGGTGCGCGGATTGCGTCCGATGCCGGTTTTCCGGGGTTTCACCGTGAAAACGCCGAAACCGCGAAGTTCAATGCGGTCGCCCTGTTCGAGCGCGCGCTTCATTTTTCCGAAGACCGTCTCGACGGCCATTTCGGCCTTCGTTTTGGTGATCCCCGTCTTATTCACGACTTCGTTGATGATATCGAGCTTGATCAAGGTGTCCTCCAGTTCGGAGCGGAGCCCCGTAACCCAGACAAACCCATGATACTGTTGGCTTTATTCTGCTGTCAAGAGTGCATTTCATCGCAGACACAAACGCCCTGCGTCTGATAAGGCCGCAGGGCGTCGTATTTTGGAACGAAAACAGCTTTTAGAACGAGAACAGCGGTACGCCGGGCGCTTGCGGCGCCTCGGGTTCGGCCTCGGCTACCCCGCCCGCACCTGCCGGAATAACTTCCGCCGGCACCTGATTCAGCAGCCGGTAGTAGAGCCCCGTCTCGCCGAGATAAACTTCCAGATCCGCTGGCTTGGGCAGCGTTCCCTGGATCAGCGCCTCGGAAAGCGGGTCCTCAATGAACTTCTGCAGCGCGCGCCGCAGAGGACGAGCCCCATAATTCCGATCTGTGCACGTCTTCTCGAGGATGTATTTCGAGGCGTCCACATTCAGCCGGATCGTAATCTGCCGCGGCTCCAGGTTTTTGTTGATCCCTGCAACCAGCAGATCCACAATCCGAAGCAGATCGTCATCCGTCAGCGACGTGAACAGGATGATGTCGTCGAGACGGTTCAGGAACTCAGGGTTGAACGAGCGCTTCACTTCCGCCCGTACCTGATCCTCCACCTTCGATGCGGCGCCCGGCACCGGCGGCGCGGAGAACCCAAGGTTGTTCCGCTTCTCCAGCAGACGCGCCCCGATGTTCGACGTCATGATGATGATCGTGTTCTTGAAATCGATCTGGTTGCCCAGACCATCCGTGAGCTGACCGTCTTCGAACACCTGCAGCAGGATATTGAAAATATCCGGATGCGCCTTTTCGATTTCATCCAGCAGGACGATCGAATAGGGCGCACGCTTCACGCGCTCGGTGAGCTGCCCGCCCTCCTCGTATCCCACATATCCGGGAGGCGATCCGATCAGCTTCGAAACCGCATGCTTCTCCATGTACTCCGACATGTCGAAGCGAATCAGATTCTTCTCGCTGCCGTGCAGAAACGACGCCAGTGCCCTTGCCACTTCGGTCTTACCGACGCCCGTCGGTCCCAGGAACAGGAACGAACCAGCCGGCCGGTTCGAAGCCTTGAGCCCGGCGCGCGAACGCCGGATGGCCCGCGCCAGCACCGCAATCGCGCGCTCCTGGCTGACCACTCGCTTATGCAGCTCTTCTTCGATCCGGAGCAGCTTCGAGATTTCTTCTTCCTTGATCGCGGTCATCGGGACGCCGGTCCAGCGCGCCACCACTTCCTCGATGTCGTCCTTCGTCACCACGCCCGTCGAGGTGTCGTCGAGGTTGTACTTCTCGCGCAACTGGCGCATGTTCTCGCGCTCTTTGCGCTCTTCGTCCGAATAGAACCGCGCCTTCTCGAACTCATGGTTCGCGATCGCGTTCTCCATCCGGTTCACGATGAACTTGATGCGTTTCTGAATATCCGCCAGATCGGCCGGCAGCGTGGTTTGCTTCAGCTTCACGCGCGCGCCCGCTTCGTCGATCAGATCGATCGCCTTATCCGGCAGGAACCGATCCGGAATATACCGGTTCGAAGCCGAGACCGACGATTCGATCGCTTCGTCCGTATAGCTGACCGCATGGAACTTCTCGTAGCGATCCTTGATCCCGAACATGATCTTCACCGCGTCGCTCTCGGTTGGCGGCGGAACCTTCACGGCCTGGAAACGCCGCTCGAGCGACCGGTCTTTCTCAATCGATTTCCGGAATTCGCCCGGCGTCGTGGCGCCGATGCACTGAATCTCGCCGCGCGAAAGCGCCGGCTTCAGAATATTGGCTGCGTCGAGCGAACCTTCCGCCGAACCGGCGCCAACCAGCGTGTGGAGCTCATCGATGAAAATGATGGCATTCTGGTTCTCCATCAGCTCTTTCATGATGGTCTTCAGGCGCTCTTCGAACTGCCCGCGATACTTCGTGCCGGCTACGATCAGAGAAAGATCGAGCGCCAGAATGCGCTTGTCCGCGAGGAACGAAGGAACGTCGCCATCGGCGATTTTCTGCGCGAGGCCTTCCACAATGGCCGTCTTACCAACGCCCGGCTCGCCGATCAGCACCGGATTGTTCTTGGTGCGCCGGCAGAGGATCTGGATCACCCGCTCCACTTCGCCATCGCGCCCAATCAGCGGATCGAGCGACGAATCCATTGCGGCCTGCGTCAGATCGCGCGAGAATTCGGCGAGCAGCGAGCTTTCCTTCGGGCGGTTGGCCGAAATCTTCTCGGACTGCGTACGCTGCAGCTCTTCCCGGATGGAAGAAAGCCGCAGACCGCGCTCATGCAGAATCTCGGCGGCGAAGCACTTCTCTTCGCGCAGCAAGCCGAGCAGCAAATGCTCCGTGCCAATGTGCTTGTGGTTGAGCCGCTCGGCTTCTTCCGCGCCGTACGCCAGAACACGCTTGCACTCATGGCTCAGCGGCAGATCCACCGAAGTGGAAACTTTGTCACGGGCCGTAGTGTGGCCTTCAATTTGCTTTCGAATCGAGTCGACGGCCGCGTGAGAACGCAGGAAGCGGTTAGCCAGTTGCTTGTCTTCACGTAACAGCCCG
>DASYCD010000009.1:0-3491 GCA_036500405.1 Bryobacteraceae bacterium | reverse complement strand
GATATCGATGCCGGTGAGTTCGTGCGCGGCGGTTGCTTCCACGGTTTGGGCGCGTGTGCGAGCGAGGACGCCCGGATACCAAGTAATGGCATAGGCGGTTCCGAGGCTGCCATCGGTGCGGATCTCGGGGGCGCCGCTGGCTTCGGGCGCCGCGGGCGAAGCTTCGATGTAATACGAGCCAGGCGCGCCGTGGATGCGATATTCGCCACGATCGTCGGTTTCAGATCGCAGGCTGGCGGTGGTGGTGACGGCGCGGACGGAGACGTTCGGAACCGGGTCGCCGGCTTCATCGAGCACCCGGCCGCGGATGACGGCTTCGGGGGTCATCGCAATTTTGAAATCGGCGGTCTGCTGGCCGGCGTTCAGAGTGATGCCGGGCGCGGCGGCAGAGACGAATCCGGCGTGGGAGGGATTCAGATAGTAGGCGCCGGGACGGATGTTGTGGATGGAGTAGTGGCCGGCGGCGTCACTGATGGCGCCGTAAGCGTCGTCAGCGGAGACGAGGGACACGTGGACCCCCACCAGCGGCGTTCCGGTACCGCCGTTGACAGCGGTGCCTTCGAGCGCGGCCGGCTGGGCGCTGAGGCACAGACAGGTAAAGGCGGCAAGGATGGCGAATTTCAGCATCCGTTCCCGAATATAGCGCGCTCGCAATGAGACAATACAGGAATGGGCGTTCCTGTATCCCAGATGTGGACTGTCGCATCGTACGTGCTCCGTCAGAAGCTGGCCGGGCGAGAGCGATATCCCTTGGTTCTGATGCTGGAACCGCTGTTCCGCTGCAATCTGGCGTGCGCGGGGTGCGGGAAAATTCAGTATCCGGCCCATGTTCTCAAGATGAATCTTTCTCCGGAAGAGTGCTTCCGGGCAGTGGACGAATGCGGCGCGCCGATGGTTTCGATTCCCGGCGGGGAGCCGCTGATGCATCCCGAGATCGACAAGATTGTTGACGGGCTGATCGCGCGGAAGAAGTACATCTATCTCTGCACGAATGCGCTGCTGCTGCGGGAAAAGATCGATCTTTTCAAGCCGAGTAAGTACCTGAGCTTTTCCGTCCATCTGGATGGGGCGAAGGATGAGCACGATTTCTCGGTGTGTAAAGAGGGCGGATACGAGCTTGCGATTGAGGGCGTGAAGGAAGCGGTGAAGCGCGGTTTTCGCGTCACGACCAATACCACGCTGTTCGACGGATTCAATCCGAAGCACGTGCGGAAGTTTTTTGACGACATGATGGCGCTGGGCGTGGAGGGCATGATGCTCTCGCCCGGTTATTCGTACGACAAGGCCCCCGATCAGCAGCACTTCCTGGGACGCGGGCGTACGCGGCGTCTGTTCCGCGCGCTTCTTTCGAACCGGAATCCGGAGTGGAAGTTCAACATGTCGCCGCTGTTCCTGGAATTCCTGATGGGGAAGCGGAATTATAAGTGCACGCCGTGGGGTATGCCGACTTTCAATTTGTTCGGCTGGCAGAAGCCCTGTTATCTGCTGCAGGATGGCTATGCGGATACGTTCGCGGAGCTGATGGAATCGACCGCGTGGGAGAAGTACGGGACAGAGTCGGGCAATCCGAAGTGCGCGAACTGCATGGTGCATAGCGGGTATGAGGCTTCGGCGGTGCATGAAAATTTCACGACGTGGCGCGGGTTTGTGGATACGGCGAAGGCATATTTGTTCGGTCGGTATCCGGACGCGGAGGCCCTGAGGATGCTGGATGAGGAAGTGAAACCGGTGCATGCGAAAGCCGGGCTCGTGCAGCTGGAAGTGAAAACGCGTGAGGAAGTGGGCGCGTGAACGTCGAAGAGTTAGAAGTAGTCCCGGGGTTCGAGCACGAGAATCTGCAGGGGAGAGTTTTCGAATCGGCCAGCGAGAACGAACTTCGCGAAGCGCTCGAGAAGGCTTTCGATTACCGCGGGGATGTGACGATCACTCTGAAGAACGGCAGCTCGATTGAGGGCTACATCTTCGACCGCAATCATTCGCAGGTGCGGCTTTTTCCCAAAGACAGCGCCACGAAGATCAGCATTGAATACGTCAATATCGCCGGTCTGGCTTTCACCGGACGCGATACGGCGGCGGGCAAAAGCTGGGAAGCGTGGGTGAAGAAGTACTGGGAGAAGAAGCAGGCCGGCGAGCAGAATATTGAGCTCGTGCCCGAGAAGCTCGATTAGTTCTCCCGTTGGGCGGAAGCCCATCGCGCAGGGCTGAACCCCGCCCTACTTTATTCGGTTGTCAGAGAACTCGGGGTGGCCCGGATCTATCTGAGCATGCGTTGCGAACAGCTACGGGTGCGGTGGAGCAAATCGTGTTGATATTGCTCCAGATATAGTTTTCAGATTTTGGAACTGCGGCGGGTGGCGGCGATCACTGTTGTGGTGCGGACGGGAACCAGAGAGTTCGATTCGGCTGGTCGGCCGGAGTGGGGGCGGTTGGCCAGTTCGTGATTCAGGGACTGGACAAACTGTTCGATCTGGCTCTGCATCGTCTCCATCTTGCTTCGCATGTTGAGGATGATCTCGACGCCAGCGAGGTTGACGCCCAGGTCGCGCGTGAGGTGGAGAATGACTTCGAGACGCTCGAGGTCCTCTTCGGTATAGAGCCTTGTGTTGCCGTCGCTGCGACTTGGTTTCAGTAAGCCTTCGCGTTCGTAGAGACGCAGGGTTTGCGGATGCACCGAGTACTGCTCGGCCACCGACGAAATCATGTAAGCCGCTTTGGATTTCGCTCGCATTCGTTATTCCTCAGTCCACAGGCCCGCACGCGGGTCTTCCGGATTCAGGGCCGCCAACTCTCGCAGGAGTTCTTTCGTCTTCTCGTCTCGCACTTCGGGGGCCTTCAGGACGACCTGAACAATCTGATCGCCCTTCGTCCCCTTGCGCGTATTCGGGACGCCGCGCTCACGCAGACGGAACTTCTGGTTGTTCTGCGTGCCGGGCGGAATTTTGAGCAGGGTCTTGCCATCGATCGTGGGGACTTCAAGCTTGGTGCCGAGGCCGGCTTCCCAGATGGTGATGGGGACCTGCATGTGGATGTCGTCGCCTTCGCGGCTGAAGACCGCGTGGGGTTCGACGTGAGTGGTGATGTAGAGATCGCCGGCGGGCGCTCCCATGGTGCCCGCATTTCCCTTCCCCGGGACGCGCAGACGCGAGCCGTTTTTGGCTCCAGCGGGAATGCGCACTTCGACCATCTCTTTGTGGGAGATGCGTCCATCGCCGTGGCAGTTGGGGCAGGCGTTTTTGATGCGGCCTTTGCCGTTGCAGCGGGGGCAGGTGAGATTGAACTTCATGTTGCCCGCCATCTGCTGGACGTTGCCGGTGCCGTTGCACTGGGGGCAGGCGATGGAGCCCGCCTCGTTGCCACCGGTGCCGTGGCAGACAGGGCACAGCTCGTATCGCGTGATTTCGATCTTCGTCTGGAAGCCCCGGATGGCCTGCCAGAAAGTGATGTTGAGGCCGTATTCGAGGTCGGCGCCTTTTTCGGGAACCGCGTCCGGT
>DASYCD010000008.1:0-9808 GCA_036500405.1 Bryobacteraceae bacterium | reverse complement strand
TGGGCGATTCCGCTCTATGTACTGGCGGGCCTCTACTTTATTGCCGCCGTATGCTGGCTGCTCATTCGTCCAGACCGTCCGATTTCGAAGATGATGGCCGCAGGCGAACTGTACGGCTGAGCTGGCACGCCACATGCAACAAGAGCGGGTGGAAAACCCGCTATGCAGCAGAACCAAAAAGACGAAACCCCTCGTAAGACTCAACTGAGCGCTCTGCCGGAGCGTCATTCCGCGCCCAGTGAGGACTTTATGAGAGCGCTTGCTGCCTGGCAGCGCCTGAAGACCCGCCCGGCCGCCAGCCCAAAAGCGGAAGATCCTGATCCCCAACCGATGGCTCGCGCCTGAGCCAACCCGCGAACCATCTATCCCGCCCGTTGCCCTAAACTGGAATTAAGATGAGGGTTACGGTTTGTTTGCTTGCTCTGGCAGGCATGGCGTCCGCGTCGCCGGACGCCGTGAACCGCGCTCAGGAGCTTTACCAACACACGGAATATCAAAATTCGCTAAAGGTGCTCGTGCAGGATCCGGCGCCGGACATCGCCACTTACCTCCTCACAGGTAAGAACTACTTCATGATGTCGGAGTACAAGAAGGCCACAGAGTTTTTCGAAAAATGTGTCGAGCTCGCTCCGAACAGTTCGGAGGCTCACCTATGGCTGGGGCGGGCCTGGGGCCGCCGGGCGGAAAACAGTACGCTCCTGGCGATCGGATATGCGAAGAAGGCGCACCAGGCCTTCGAAAAAGCTGTAGCGCTCGACCCACATAATAACGAGGCGAAGAACGATCTGTTCGATTACTACCTCAACGCCCCGGGCTTCCTCGGGGGCGGCATTGAGAAGGCGGAGGCGCTTTCGCGCAGCATAGCGGGCGACCGTCCGGTGGAGCATGAATTCGAAGAGGCGCAGATCGCCGAAAAGCGGAACGATCTGACAAAGGCCGAATCGCATTTCCGCAAGGCCATGGAACTCGCGCCCCACGACGCTGGCCGTATCATGGACGTAGCGCGCTTTCTCGCCAAACACGGCCGCTTCACCGAAAGCGACCAATTGTTTGGACGGGCTCACAAGGCGGAGCCGAATAAACCGGACGTGAATTTCGCCGAAGCCAAAGTGGCCATTGACAACCATCGCAATCTCGACCGCGCCCGTACGTTGCTGCGCGCATATCTTCAGTCGCAACTGACGCCGGACGATCCTTCCCGCCACGAGGCGGAACAGCTGTTGAAGCGAGCCGGCGGATGACGCCTGCCACAACCCGGCAAGCGTCCGCCATGAAAACGGTGGGCGTGCTCCTGCTGTTCCTCGGGCTCAAGGCCGGAGGGAACTCCTTTATGGCCTGGGGGATGAAGCACGTGCCGGAGCGGGTGTCGATGAATCCCGTGCTTTATATCCACGCAATGGCGAATCCGTTTGTCGCGCTTGGCGTTCTGGCGCTCGCACTCTCGCTGCTGACCCGCATGGCATTGTTCAGCCTCGCGGATCTCAGCTTCGTATTGCCGGTGACGGCAATCGGTTACGTGTTCGCGGTTTTAATCGGTAAGGTTTTTCTCGCGGAGAGCGTCAGCGGGCAGCGATGGATGGGCACGCTGCTGATCTTTCTGGGCGCGGTGCTGGTGGGTACGACGCGGCGTAACACGACTGAGAGCGGAGACGCCGCGGAATGAGATGGGTGCTGGTGGCCGTCATCGTGTTCGCCACGGTGCTGGCGGATTTGCTTCAGAGCTTTGAGATGAAGCGCGCCGGCGAGCAGTCGGTCAGCGCGAAAGGCTTCGCACGATTGCTGCAAACCATCGCGGAACGGAAGCTCCTGTTCCTCGGCGTGATGTGTAACGCGGTTTCGTTTTTCGGATTTATGGCGCTGGTGCAGCGGGAACCACTGAGCTTTGCCGTGCCGGCGTCATCCGCCAGCTTCGTGCTGGAGACGGTACTGGCGAAATTTGTGCTGCACGAAAAAATCAGCGTGCGGCGCGCGGCCGGTACGGCAATTGTGCTGGTTGGGGTTGTTTTGGTGGGCGGCTAATTGTCGGCGCCAACCGGAACACCCTCAAGACTCGCCGGGACCAGGCCGCCTTCGCGAATGTAATAGTCCGCGCCGCGCCAACGAATCGTGTTGCGCCCGAAGCTGGTCAACCAGATGCCGAAAGCGACGGCATCCCAAAGAGGAATCAATGGCAGTTCTTTCCACAGCCTCCGCTCGCCGATACCGCTAATCCCGATCATCCACGCCATCGCCATGCGCAGTATCAGGTAGCCGCCCAGGTAAAATGCGGCGACCGGCAGATCGGGGTCGGCCGCGAAAGCGAGCAGTGCAAACGGCAGTCCCTGCGTGAAGATCAGACCGAAGTGTCCCCACGCGCGCATGTGGCGCATCACCACCATCCAGCGCAGACGTTTGTGCAGCAGGTCGCTGAACGAGCCGTAATCGCAGACCGTTTCAATTGCGTAACGAAGCAGGACAACTTCGTGACCTTTCTCAGCGATAAACCGGCCGACGAGCAGATCGTCCGCGGGGCGATTTTCGAGTACCGCGTAGCCGCCGAACTCCGCCAGATTGGTGCGGGTAGTCGCGATGGTGGGACCGAGAGCGAACTTGATTCCTTCGAGCTGCCAGTCCACCAGGCAGCCCGCGTAAAAATCGGACATCATGCCGATTGTCTGAATGCGATCAGTGAAAGTGGAAATTTCTGTTGGGCGATAGATGCACGTGGTCGCGCCGACTTTCGGATCTCGCATCGGTGCGATGACCTCGCGCAGATAATCCGGCCGCACGCGCACATCGCTGTCGCTGATGACCACATGTTCGTACTTCGCTTCACTCACCAGGCGCGAAAGCTTCGCTGTTTTATCATTTGTGGCGACGCGGCCTGAGCCGTGGAGAACACGAATGCTCTTCTCCGGATAAGTCGCCATCAGACGATCGAGAAGAGACAGAACCGAGCGATCATCCGCATCGACGCAAAAAAGAATTTCGTACTTTGGATAATCGAGACGGCAGAAACTGACGAGGTTCTCCCAGGCATCGGGATCGAGCCCGCGAATCGGCTTCAGGATGCTGATGGGAGGAGTAAAGGAAGGCTCAGGGGCAACTTCCGGCTGCCGAAAATACCGCCAGGAGCTATAGATAGAAATCAGATAGTAGACGGAGGGTATTGCAGCCACGCCGAGAACAATCTCGCGCCCTGTAAGCATATGTAGTGAAACGCGGTTTCATATGGCGAGGTTACTGTGGATATTCCAAGTTAAAAAAGCTACATGTGCACTGGGGCTTTTTCTGTAAGCAATATGTAAAGTCCTTACATTCGTTTACTCAGAACTGCATGTATTGGATGATTCGTGAGTAACACTTTTCCGCCGCTGCTCTTTACGACGATCAGTTGCTTCGGATCGACCAACGCCTGAATACGCGGCTCTTTTTCATCAGTAATGACGAGATAACTGCGATCCGGCGCATCCCAGAGAGTTTTCCACTGGGCATCATTGATGAAAACATCCGGCGCGCCGGGCGCGTACGAGCCGTAGACGAGATTGTTGAAGCGTCCGTTTAGTAACAGAGCGGTGCGGTTCGTATAAAAAAAGACCGAGGAAAAGTCATAGTAGTGATGATCGACGATCAGGCGTCCCGGCGGCGCTTTTATCAGCGCCTCCGCCAGGGGCCTGGATGACATATAGGGATCGAACGCGGCCATCGCCACGCGCGCGGCCTGAAAGAAGACAACCGCCATCAGTGCGATCGCGAAGAACGCACGCTGTCCGGTGGCGCGCACTGTACCGATTACCCCGATCACAAACGCCACGGCCGCCATCAGCAGCGGCAGACGCAGGTAAGCGAAAGACGCGATGGTCAGATCTTCCATGTGTCCGAGGGAGAGTTTGTACGCGCCCGGATTTGCGGTGAGCGCCTGCGAGATATCGCCGGGAGTCGGATAGCCACGCGAGAGCGCGTACAGCGTGATGACGGCGGCGGCCGCCAGCGCGAAAATGCCGCAGAGAACGCGCGTGCCGTAGCGGACATACTTGCCACCTGCAGCCATTGCCGAACCCAGCAGCAGAGCGACCGCCGGATAGCAGGGCATCGAATAGTATTCCTGCGTCGTGGAAAAGGTAAAGAAGACCATCAGGAAACCAGTCCAGCAAAGCGCGAGCAGCCGCGCTTTTCCGGCGCGATCCGTGGGGCGGAAGTTCAGCTTCACGATTGCCGGGAAGTAGACGCTCCAGGGAAAGAGCCACAGCAGATGGAAGCCCCAAAAGAGCAGGCGCGGAACAGTATCGTAGTCGCGCGGATACCGCATGTTCAGGAAGCGCAACAGTTGCTCGTTGATGAAGTAGAACCAAAGGAACCCGTGATATTCGCCGGGTGCGCTGCGCATGGTGAATTCGAAGTACGGCGGATTACGCAGCGTGGCGATGATGTGCCAGGGAGCGGCGATCAGCAGCGCGACGGCGAGTCCAGTCCAGACGTGGAGCGCCTTCCAGACACGGCGATCTCGGAATTGCTTCGTGATCGCGAGATAAAGCAGCGCCGCCGCGACGGGGAACACGACGCCGATCAGACTCTTCAGCAGCAGGCTGACGCCGATGCTCGCCCAGGCGAGGAAAGCCCACCAGCGTGGATGGCGCTCGTCCTCATCGATCGCGCGCAGAAACGCCCACATCGTCAGCGCGATGCTGCCGGTCAGCATGACGTCAGGAATCAGAATTCGCGTGAACAGCCAAAGCCCGAAGCAGGTGGAAATGCAGAGGCCCGCGTAGAGCGCGGCGCGACGGCCGAATGCCCACATCGCGAAGGCCGTCGTCAGCCAGCTGAGGAAGAGCGCCGCCAGCACCACAGGAATTCGCGCCACCACATCCGTCGCGCCGAACAGGCGGAAGCAGCCGGCGATCATCCAGTAGATGAGCGGAGACTTTTCGAAATAGGCGACGCCATCGAGCCGCGCGGTCGTCCAATCGCCCGAGGTCAGCATGTTGCGTGAAATCTGCGCCTGTACGGCGTCCACGTCGTCCATCAGCGATGGCGGCGAAATCATGCAGGCGGCGTAGACCGCGGCCGCTACCAGCAGCACGATCAGATAGATCCTGAGATTGGACCCGCGCTCCCCAGCGTCAGGCTTTTCCAAATGAAAACTCCCCCTTGTACCCGGCTTTCGCTTCGAAAACGGGCAAGTTCTAATCTAGCGCCTGCAGGGCCGCGGGGTAGAGAATAAGAGGCATGAATGTGCGCGGTGGCGCTCTTGCCGGAGTCGCGGCTCTGCTGCTGGCTGCCCTGCTGGACGCGGGCGTGTGCCGGGCGCAGTCGCAGTTGCCCGCCGATCTGGCACAGGGCAAGATCCTGGTCTCGCCGCGCGATTCGCCCGATCCGCACTTCGCGAACAGCGTGATTCTTCTGGCCCGCTACAGCCGCACCGGCGCGCTTGGGCTGATGCTGCAGTACAAGAGCGATCTCAGCCTGAAAAAAGTGCCGTCGTTGCAGAACGCCGGCAAGCGAACCGATCCTGTTTTTATCGGTGGTCCCGTGGAACTGCCTTCCGTGCTGCTTCTGGAGCGATCGGAAACAGAGCCTCCGGGCGCTGCGCTGAAGGTCACCGGGAATCTTTATCTTCTGGCCGCGGATACCGCCATCGTGAGCGCTCTTCACGACAAGCTCGCCTCCGATTTGCGGGTTTTTATTGGCTATTCGGGCTGGGGGCCGGGGCAGCTCGAGAACGAAGTCCGGCACAAAGGCTGGTTTATTTTCGACTACGACGAGACTGCTGTCTTCGATCCGCATCCCGAGACGCTTTGGGAGCGAATGGTAGAGAAAACAGGCCGCAGCGTCGCCCGTCTGCATTAATGAAAAAAGCCGACAATACAAACCGAAACCAGGCCCGGTTTAAGATCGTATTCATAGCATGTTTGGCTTTCAGGGCCCTGTAAGGCGCGCGCTGGTTGTGTGCGTATGCGCCGGTATCGGCACGCTGGCGCTCGTCGCGGCGGCCGAAGTGACATTCAGTAAAGCGCATTCGGCGATCGCCGCGGACGTGGCGGATCTGCGCGGGGTCGCGTGCATGGAAACCGTGGAGCGCACACGGTACGCGCCGCGCGGTTCCGCCGGAGCGACCTGCGCGCAAATTATCGCGGGGGCGAATGACTCACCCGGATCGCCGGAGTGGCGCAGCCGCCTTCGTCTGACGGTGCTCGCGGGGGCGAAGGGCGAAGAGTTTTCGCTGAACGACGCCGGACGTTTTGAAAAGACCGACATCGGCGGCATTCTCGCTGCTGCGGCCGCGGGCAGCGGGGAGTTCAGCACCTTCCTCAGCAAGACGATTGCGGCCGATCCTTCGCTCTTTCAGCCTCGCGGCACCCAGCAGACCAGCATTGGTCCGCTGACGGCGTTCGCGTTCATGCTGCCACCGGGCAGTGCGGCGCAGCGCGGGGCTCTCTTCGTTACCTCGGACACGGGGGATCTGCGCCGCCTCACTCTGGAAACCGAGAACACCAGCGAGGCGTGTCTTGTGCGCTATACAACCGACTACGCGACCACGCGGATCGGCGAACGGTACGTCCTCGTGCCGCGCAATTCCACGATGGAAACGTTTCTCAAAGACGGCACTGAACGCCGTAGCACGAGCTATTTCTCCAGCTGCCGCCGTGAGGAGACGGCCGCGGCAGCGAAGTCCGCCTCGCCCGATCCACCTCCCGTGCCCACAGGTACTCACTTCCGCGTGCGGATTGAGCCCGGGATTCAGACAACTACAGCCGCCACGGGCGATCCCGTGATCGGCGTCATTCGGTCCACGGTAAAAAATAAGCAGAAGGAAACCATCGTCCACTCGGGTGACCGGCTCCATGGCCGCATTGCGCTGATCGAGCAGTATCTGACGCCAACGCCGCACTGGAACGTTGCGATTGTGTTCGAAACGATTGAGCGTGGTGTCGGGGTAAACGGTATCGATCAGGGCGTGGAGCAGCCAGTTTCCCTGGCGCCTATGGAGGAGACGGCCCCGGCGGATGTCCGGAAAACGGTTCCGCAGAACAGCGCCTACTACACGCTGACGGGACCGAGCCCGGTGCTCGATCGCGACGAAGAGTGGGAAGTTCGCTAATGGCGGGCTGAGATATTCACTATTTGGAGTCGCCAAATTTGATATTGGAACTCGCGTCGAACTTCCGATAGTTGGTGTACTGGGTGCGCTCCCGCGTGCAATCGGTGGAGTTGCGTGTGCAGCTGAGTCCGTCGGCGTCCACGGGAAGGAGTACCTCCTGGCCCGCAATCTGGACGAAGCCGTAGTCGATGGCGGATTCCGCTGTGTCGAGCGAGAAATCCTTATCGAGCCCGCGCGCGGCCATTTCAAGCCGCAGGACTCGATACGTCGACTTATCGATCCAGACGGAGCCGACATAGGCCGGCTTTACATCCTTTCCGTCGGCGTGCAGCGTCCACGAGGAATTTTCTTTCGCGACCGAGTATTCGTAACGCCAGGCGGCGCGGTCGCGGAGGGTGACATCCTTCTGGTCGGTGAAGTCGGTGTGGGTGGACTGCGAAAACACAGCCAAAAGCATGTTGGCGAATTCGCCTTCCGACCACGACCCCGTGTGCTGCACGTATTCGGTCGGCTTTCCGTTCACCATGGTGTTTGTGTAGCGTTCCTGACCGTTTTCATCAATCAGATCGGTTGTCACGACATCCAGCGCCTGCCATGCATAAGCTTTGTGCGTGTCGGGGACAGTGGAATAGCGGTTCGTCACCTGTTTAACGGTGTAGTTCGGCAGCGTTTTCGAATACGAGAAGGCGACGTCACGGGCTTTGGTGATGACGTCATCGTCGATGTGCGTAGGGGGATGTGCCGTCCGAAGCGTCGGCGCAGTAGCCGCCGATGGAGCGGGGGCGGAGGTAGGGGTGGGGGTTGGCGTCGGGGCTGGAGCGGAGGCGTTTTTGGCCTCGGCTTTATCATCCGCCGAGCCCTTCTTGTTCAGCGTGATCGACCGGGCGGTGTACTGATCCTTCGCGTCGCGCGTGGCTTCCACCGTGATGTGATCGCCCGGCTCAAAATCGGACGGCTTCACCTTCCCCATGGTGGAGAAATACTTCGTCCCTTTGGGTATCGCGATCGTGTCGCCCGTATCCAGTGTCACGCTGGAAGCGGAGATCGCGCGCAACACGCCGGTGACATATTCCACGCCTGCGGCGGAGGCCGTCAGCGCGGTCAGAAATAATGCAAAACATCCGATGAGAAAGCTACGGGCCATTCGGCAAATGGACGCGCCCGCAGTGGACGCGGTTGCCTGAATTATCTCTCACGGCCCTCCATCAAGCCGCCGATCAGCCCAGATTCTTGAGCAGCGAGAGCACCGCCTGCGGAGCCGCATTCGCCTGGGCCAGCGCCGCGAGCGAGGTTTGCTGTAGCACCTGGGCTTTCGTCAGATTCGCCGCCGCTGCCGCGACATCGGCATCGCGTATACCCGCCTCCGCCGCGGAATCGTTGGTGATCTGCGACTGCGCCAGGTTCGTCGCGTACTGCAGCTTGTTTTCGCCGGCGCCGACCAGGCCTTGCACGAGCCCGAGCTTCAGAATCGCGGCCGAGAGCAGACTGAGCGCAGCCAACGCATTGCCGGTAGAGGTTGCGCCGGCTGAAGCCGCCGTGACCGCCTGTCCGCCGACCGCCGAGAAAAGTCCCGTGCCCGCCGATGGCAAACTCGTCTCGCTGACGCTGAACGCCGTGGCGCTTTCGAGCGTGATCGCCGTGCCTGCGGCGTCCTTGACCGCGTAGATTCCAGTCCCCGCCAGCGCCGTATTGAGCGCCGCGAGTGCGTCCGCCTGGTTATCGCCCGTGGTTGAGGAGAGCGAGATGTTGTAAGAGCCGGTCGCGTTCTGAATGGTGAATGTTTCGTTGCCACCCGTGATCGCGGGCGCCGCCGCGTCAATCGAATAATTCGAGTTGTTCACCGCGGTCCCGGTCAGCGACACCGGCCCCGTGCCCGCGGCCGTCGTCGAAACGGTGAAAACCGTGGAACCGCCGAACTCCAGCGTTCCATTGCTTCCAATCGACGCATTGATCCCATAAGCCTGCAATTGCGTGTTCAGGCTCGCGATCACCTGCGTCCCACTCAGTCCCGAGCTGCCGCCTGCCACCGCAATCGTCACATCCTGATTGCCGGAGCCGGTGTTCAAATGGAACGTGAAGCTCTGGCTTGTGCCGGTCAGGAAAACGGACGCCGCGTCGCTCAGCTTCACCGTATTGCCGCTGATACCTGTCCCGCCGCCAGCAACGCTTGTGCTGGCGATTCCGAGCGCCACGGAATCCACGGCATTGTTCGCGCCGCTCAAATCCACCGAGATCTGAGAATTTGCCTGGTTTGATCCGCCGCCCGTGTAGACGGTCAGGTTCGTGTTATTGACGCCCCCTGAGTCCAGCCCGATATTGGCCGCTTGCCGGTTGAGTTCCCCCAGCAGCCCCTGATATTCGCTATCGACCGTGGCGCGGCTGCCCTGGAACGTACCGGACGCCGACTCCGAGGCCAGCGTCTGGAGCCGCCCGAGAATTTGCGAGATGTTGGCGAGACCGCCATCGGCAATCTGGAGCGCGCTGATGCCGTCGGTCGCGTTCTGTACGCCCGCCGTGAGTTGGGTAATCCGGCCCGCGTACTGGTTCGCTACCGCGAGCCCGGCCGGATCGTCGGCCGAGGAATTGATCTTGTACCCGGAGGACAACTGCTCGATCGCGGTGCTCTGCGTCTTGTTGTTCTGCCCGATGTAATACTCCGCGTTGAGAGCGGCGACGTTGGTTTGAATCGAAATCGGCATAAAGCATCCTTCGCCGGATCGCTCCGGCCGT
>DASYCD010000007.1:0-8332 GCA_036500405.1 Bryobacteraceae bacterium | reverse complement strand
AAACAGCAACCCCATCTTCGTGATCTGTGCGACCGCCGGGATCTTCCGCCCATTCCGCGTCACTTCAATCAGCGCGGGCGGCGCCGGAGTGTCGTAGTCGAAGATGTCGTGATGCACGAATTGAAAATACCAGCGCAGTTTCCCCGTGGCCGCATCGAGCGCCACCACGCAATTCGCATAGAGATTCGTACCCGGACGGTCCGCGCCATAAAAACTATCCGCCGCGTTTCCGGTAGGAAAAAAGACCAGACCGCGCTCCGTATCGACCGTGATCCCGCTCCACAAGCTCGGTCCCGCGCGGTCCTTCCAGCCCTCCGGCCCCCACGTCTCATTCCCCGGCTCGCCCGGCTGCGGGACCGTATGAAAGCGCCAAACCAGCTCGCCCGTCCGGATATCGTAAGCGCGCGGATCCCCGCTCGGCCCCTTGCCCGGCCCTTCCGGAGTTGACCCGCCGAGAATCGCCAGATTCCTGTAGATCGCCGGAGGCGACGTGATCGCAAGCCCCGCCTTCAGATCGACCGCGATCGCAGGCTTCCCCGTCTTCGCATCCAGCGCAATCAGCCGCCCATCGCCGGTCCCGAACACGATACGCGGCGCGAATCCCGGCGCTCCCGGCCAGTAAGCGACACCGCGATGCTCCCTGGAACCCCGCACCTTCGGATCGTACTTCCAGATTTCTTTCCCCGTCTCCGCGTCGAGCGCCACAATGCGCTGCTGCTGCGTCGAAAAATAAAGCACGCCCCCGACCACAATCGGCGTCGATTCAAACTGCCGCCCCTGCTCGCCCGTGTGATACGTCCACGCGCGATCGAGCCGGTTCACGTTGCTCCGATTGATCTGCGCCAACGGGGAATACTTCGTCCCACCGGCGTCATGACCGTAAACCGGCCACTCGTCAGCCGCATGCAACGCCGTGACACACAAAAATAAAACGACGAACCTCATTGATCGTCGCCAAGCGCCAGAACGAAGTATCGCGCCGTCGTCGTCCCCACATTCCGCCACCCGTGCTCCAGGTTCGACTGCAGATACGCCGTCGATCCCGGCCCGAGCGTTGCAGCCTTGCCGTCGATCGTCACTTCCAGAGTCCCCTCGCGAATCAGCAACAATTCCTCATGCGCATGACGATGCGGCGGATGCGGCGCGTCGCCCGCCGGCAATTCAGACTCATGCAGATCGAGCGCGAACCCCGTATGCGTCTTCGCCTTCAGCATCTGCCGCGACGTCAGCGCTCCACTTCGCACCGGCCGAATATCTTCATTGCGAAATGTCTGCGCAGCGGCCAGCGCGGGCATGAGAAACGCCAGATCCCTTCGTCTTAGCTTCATAACCTCAGGCTCTCCCCAGATTTTTGTACACAGCCGTCAGATTCTCCCGCACATACCGCGTCCTCACCTCATCCGGCGTATTGAGATGCACCCGATAATCCCACTTCTTCACCTGGCTCACCAGATATTCCCCGTAGCCGCCCTGTTCGAGCGTCTTCAACGAAGCGGGCGGCGTCGTATCCAACAACTGCCCCACAGGCGTCCCCTTCTCCTTCGCCCGCGCAACAACCGCACACAGCTCCTCCAGATACGCGCACTGCTGCGGCAACCTCTCCCGCGTCGGATGCATCCCGCCATGCCCGCCCGCGACCTTCTCAAACGGCAACTCCCCCACCAGCCGCAGCGTCTTCGGCCATTCGCTCGGATATCCGTCCCCGATATACGGAAAGAAGCTGTGCAGCATATCCCCCGTCGCAATCACCTTCGCCTCCGGACAATACACAAACAAATCCCCCGCCGTATGACCACGCCCACGAAAGAAAATCCGAATCTCGTGCGCGCGGTCATGAATCACCAGATGGTCGTCAATCGTGATATCCGGAATCTCCACCGGCGCTGTCTTCATTTCTTCGATGAACTCACGCGTCTGCGCCGCCATATCCTGCCAGTAAGCGCGCTCTTCCGCATTCTTCGCCTTCGAAGCCTGCTCCAGAAAATTCGCGAGCGACTTCGGAGCCGCATCGGTCGCCGATTTCAAACGCGCGGCTCCCGTGGATTCCAATCGGCTCCATGTCGACGTGCTCGCCACAAGGCTGACCGGCGACGCCTGATGCCGGTACGCTGGCAACCCCTGCGTATGATCGCCATGCAGATGCGTCAGCACCACATAGCGCACCGGCTTCGGAGTAACCTCCCGCCGAATCTGCGCCACGAGCGCATAGACCGCCGAAGGCGCGGCCTGCGAATCCACCACCAGCAGATCATTCGCATTTTCAAAAATGATCGCGTTCGAATTCAGAATCGTCCGGCCCCGCGCCACGGCGCCATAAGCCCCGTCGCCCAGCTTTTCGATATCGAACAGCGTCGGCAGCACCTTCTTCGATTGCGCCCGCGCCTGCGCCGCGCGCAATGATGCCCGTTCCAGAAACGAGGCGCCCAGCCACGCTGTTCCGAGCGCCTGCGCCAGAAATCCACGCCGAGTCATGCCATACACAATATCCTGACCCGCGTCCCTACTTCCGAAGCGTCAGCGTCCTGGTAGCAAATGCATCATTCGGCTTCAAACCCGAAAACACCAGCGTCAGGTTCAGCCCATCCTTCGAAATCCATTTCGAAGGCAGCCGGTACCCATGCGTATCCGGCACATCCCACTCCCGATGCATCACCGTGGTCCACGGGCCCCACGGCCCCGGCGCATCGAACAAACCCCACCCGCCCGCATGATCGTACGCGAGCGCCATCAAATACCGATGAATCCCCGCATCGTAAACAGCATCCACCCGCCCGCAATTCGCGGGATATGAAAACACCGCCGTTCGCGCATCAATGTCGCCACTCCACCGGCCATCCGCCCAAAACTCCCACGCCCCGCGATCGCGAATCCGATCCTTCGGCGCCCGCGCCAGCACCACACCGTTATCGCTCTCATACGCCGACGGCCCATCCTGCGAATACGAATAAACGTACTCATCCCGAGCCCCGGCATAATCCCGCCCAAAATTCAAAAACGCCGGCGACCCGAAACTCTTCTCCATCCGGAATCCCCACTTCCAGGTCTTGCCATGATCCTCAGACCACGCCAGTTGCGAGTTCCCTACATTCCGGACCCACATATAAGGGACGCCGCCCACCATCAAAATCCCGCTGGCCTTCGGACTCGACGCGCCACCGCCCGTCCTCTCCCCATCCGACCGCAGATTCTCCCCATGAAACTTCTCCGGCCCGCCGATAATCCGCGCAAACCCCATCCCCAACTTCTTCTCCACGCGCGGCTCGAACCCGTACCCATCGCCATAGGACGTATAGATCGCATCATCATCGCCCCACGTTATCGGCCAGTTGTCACTATCGATCGCCGCGCGCTGAATCTCTTTGCCAAACGTCGCGCCCTTGATCACCGGACTCGCCGGATACGGCGCCTTCTCCGCCACCGCCTCCATCAAAGGACGAATCACGACGTCATACACCGGCCCCCAATAGCCCGCCTTCGTATCCGCCAGGTCGCGCCCATTTCGCACCACAACCAGATCCAGACTCGGAATCACAATGATCAGCTCATGCGAAGCACCCGCTCCCGCAAACGTGTCGCGCGGAGCAGCCGGCCACACACCATCCTGATTCACATACCAGGCAAGCCCGGAAGCAGGCGTCGGATCGGTCGGACTCCGCGCCGGACGTGGCATCTTCTGATCGGTCAGCGCCGCCTTCACCACATCGCGCTGAATCAACTGCCGGCCGTTCCATTCGCCCTGCCGCATCATGAGCTGTCCAATCCGCGCCGCTGCGCGAGGCGTGAAAGCCGCCCCGCCCCAGTTTGCATACAGCTTCAGCCCATTCAGCTCATACGCGTGGTTGTAACCGATCGACCAGTTGCTGTCCGGCACGCCCAGAGGCCCCAGCACGCGCTCCTTCAGCAGCGTCCGAATCTCACCGCCCGCCGGTAGAGACGCCGTCACCGCATAAGCCAGATCCGCCATCCCCGGATTGCTGTACTCATTCCCAGTCCCCGGCTCAAACAGCACCGGCGCAAGCCGCAGCGCAATCGAAAACGGATCGGGTTCTCGCTTCCAGAAATCGCCCTTCCATCCGGTGAGCTGTTCATGAGGAGTGTCCCCCTCCTCCGCATCCGAAATTCCGGACGTATGCGTCGCCAGCTCACGAATCGTAATTTTGGACTTCCGTGGATCGCTCTTCCACTCAGGAATGAATTTTGACGCCAGATCATCCGGCGAAATCCGCCCCTCGCTCATCGCCACCGCAAGCGACATCCCGCCCACCAACGCCTTCGCCATGGATGCCGTGCCATGCGGCTTCTCCGCATCCCACTCCGGCGCATACCATTCCAGCGCGATCTTCCCCCGCCGCACCACAAGCAGTCCTGTCGTGTTGTGCGCCTCCAGGCTGCTCCGCCACGCCGCCAGCCTCGCCGGATCGAACCCCGCCGCCGCAGGCGAAATCGCTGGCCACGGGATGGATTGTCCAAACGCCATTCCCGCGCATGCGGTGACCAGCAAAGCACACCTCAGAACCATGCCTCAATTATCATGGGCGCAGGATGTCTTTCAGCAAGTCGGCCTTTGCGTTTTTTATTGCCGCACTGCTGCCCGCCTGCCTCCCGGCTCAACCGCAGGTCGGCGTCGGAGTCGCCGTGGGAACCCTCGGCATCGGCCCGCAAGCCGCGGTTTCCATCACGAAGCTCTCCAATATCCGGGGCGGCGCGAACTTTTTCAACTATGACGACGACTTTACGAAAGACGGCGTGAACTACAACGGCTCGCTGAAACTGCGCTCCTTCCAGGTCACCTGGGACCAATACCTCCCCCACCTCGGCGGCCTTCACATCAGCCCCGGCGCTCTCCTCTATAACGGCAATTCCGGACACGCCACCGCGCAGGTTCCAGGCGGCAATTCCTTCACTCTCGGAAACGCCACGTACTATAGCGGCAACACGAACCCGGTAACCGGAACTGGAGACATTACGTTCAACAAGGCCGCGCCCATGATTCTGTTCGGCTTCGGCAATCTCGTCCCGCGCTCGAATCGCCATTTCGGCGTCAATCTCGATCTCGGCGTTGTCTTTCAGGGCGCTCCGAACGCGAAGCTCAATCTCGCGGGAACCGCTTGTCTGAATACTGCCCAGACCGCTTGCCTGAATGCATCCGATCCCACCGTGCAGGCGAATGTTTTGGCTGAACAGGATAAAATCAATAAGGATCTCGATCCGTTCCGTTATTACCCGATCGTTTCGCTCAGCTTCAGCTACAAGTTCTGATTCCCATGCCGGGCCGCCTTCTCGATCACGATTGCTTCGTCCGCCTTTCCCGCTCCAGAGATTTCCTGGCGGCGAACTCCGGCGAGCGCATCCTGATCCCGGAGGCGGCCAAAGTCGCGGGAATCTCGCCGTACCACTTCATCCGCCTCTACTCACGCGCCTTCGGCGAAACCCCGCATGAGTTCATGACGCGCCGCCGCCTCGAACAAGCCCAGCGGCTTCTGCGCGGCGGTGGCCTCTCCGTCACCGAAGTCTGCTTCGAGGTGGGCTACGAAAGCCCAGGCAGCTTCAGTTCCTCATTCCGCCGCTTCACCGGTGTTTCGCCGCGCGATTATCGCCGCATCTGGTCCTTCCCCGGCGCCGCCTACCTCTTTTCCATCCCTCACTGCTTCTCCGGCTTTATACGGTAAAAGCGCAAAATTCGAGAAGTAAACCGTCGCCGGTTCCTGCTACTGTCATTTCATGATTCAACGCCTTTCCCACACCACCGTCATGGTGGACGACCAGAACTCCGCGAAGGATTTCTACGTCAACAAACTCGGGTTTGACCTGCACACCGACCACGATATGGGGACGTTTCGGTGGGTAACCGTAATGCCGAAAGGTCAGCCCGATCTTCAGATTGTCCTGATGCCCATCAATGCGTACCCAAAGCTCGACGATGCGGCGCGCGCCGATCTCCGCCGCCTGATGCAGGCCGGCTCCCTGCCAACCGGTGTCATGCAGACAGCTGACTGCCGCAAGACCTACGCAGATCTCAAGGCGAAAGGCGTCGAATTCAAAACCGAGCCGAAAGAGCAATTCTACGGCGTCGAAGCCATGTTCACCGATCCCTTCGGCAACTGGTTCAGTCTGGTAGAGCCGAAGGGCTGGTAACGTGGGACCGATTGTGAATCGGCCACGTCGGTGGCCGTTGCTCAGACCATGACCGTAACCCGCAGGAACGTCGCGGGGATCAACGTCCCCGCCTCGCTCTTGTTGTGAGCGTTGGCCAGAGCCACAAGCTGCGCGTGCAGGTCGCGCTCGCGACCGTTACTGCGCGCAGCCTCCACGGCCTTCATCGTCGGCGCATAATACGCCTCGAACAATTCAATGAACTGCTCCGGCGTCTTTTCCGGATGCGCAAAATAATACGTGTCGGGCGTCAGCTGAATTCTGCCCGCCGGAATCCCCGCCTTCCCGAAGCGCTCCACAATGTGGCTCTCCACGCCCCACAACGTCGGACTGATGAACCCCTCGGGCGGCGGCGGAGTAAACGCCGAACTCACCTTCAATAGCTGCGAAACGAAAGTCGGATCGTTCGGTATCCAGTTCCCCATCACCACCCGGCCGCCCGGCTTCGTGACCCGCACCATCTCGCGCGCCACATCGAACGGCCGCGAGCCAAACATCGCCCCAAAGATCGAAATCGATAGATCGAACGAACGGTCCGCCACGTCCTCCAGACTGCATGCGTCCCCTTCCTGAAATCGCAGCCGCGTCAGCCCCGCCTGCGCGGCCCGGCGATTCCCCGCCGCAACCATCAGCGGTGCGATATCGATTCCGGTCACGTCCGCTCCCAGCCGCGCCAGCGGCAGCGCGGTCGTGCCGTCTCCGGACCCCAGATCCAGAACCCGCTGTTCCGGTGTAACGCCGAGCGATTCCACAATCGCCTCGCCGGACTGCCGCATGAAAGCGGCAATCTCGCTGAAATCGCCTATTTCCCACAATGCTTTATTTGGATTCACTGCTGTCGTTGGACTCATAAGATCTCCTTGTTTAAGCCTTCCCGGAATACAATTGTGCTGGAGGCGCGCCGAAGTGACCATGCCCGAGCGTCTCCACAGCTTGCCCGAACGGCCAGAGGCGCGAATGCCTTTGCCTGGCGGCCAGCAGACTTTGCAGAGCGTCGCGTAAATGGATGCAATTTCTGAAATCCTGAGTGGCGTCCGCATGACCGGCGCCGTCTTCTTCACCGCGGAGTTCTCCGCGCCGTGGGGTTACGCCGCGCCGCCGTCCCACAAAATGACGGACCTGCTCGCCCCCGGCGCCGAGCACCTCGTGATCTACCATCTCCTGATCGACGGTGAAGGCCTCGTCGAAATGCCGGATGGACAAACCATGCCGCTCCAACCCGGCGATGTCGTCATTCTTCCCCATGGCCACGCTCACAACATGAGCAGCAGCCCGGACGTGAAGCGGCCCTTTCCGGATTACGGGATCGGCAGCCGCATCCGCGCACGGAATCTGCGCCCGCTCCAGGCTGGCGGCGGGGGCGCCGTTTCACGGCTGGCCTGCGGCTACCTGAGCTGCGATCCGAATCTCTGCCGCCCCATCCTGAGCGGCCTGCCTCCCGTACTCAAGGTCAATATCCGTACCGACGGCTCCGGCAATTGGCTCGAAAGCTCCATCCTTCATCTGGTGGAGGAGGCCGCGTCCGGGCAGGTGGGCAGCGAAGCCATGCTGGCAAAGCTCTCCGAAGCGCTCTTCGTCGATACGCTCCGCCGCTACGTCAGCGGATTATCCGATCGCCAGACCGGCTGGCTCGCAGGCACGCGCGATCCGGTTGTCGGCAAGAGTCTCGCCCTGCTCCACGGTCGCGTGGCGCATCCCTGGACAATCGCTGAACTCGCAAGCGAAGTCGGCATCTCCCGATCTGCGCTCGTGGAACGCTTCACCCGATATCTTTCGGAACCGCCGATGACTTACCTCACGCGGTGGCGTCTCAACCTCGCCGCGCGATCGCTCGAAAAAACATCGCGAGGCGTCGCGGAGATCGCCGCTTCGGTCGGCTACGAATCGGAAGCGGCTTTCAATCGCGCGTTTCGGCGGGAATTTGGAACGCCGCCGGGCCGCTATCGGACGGAGAAGAGGTCCTGAGATCGCGCTCCAGCTTGCGCGAGAGAAACAGACTGGAGAGTACGAATCCAATAAACAGATAAAATCCCGCAAGGACCTGCGAACTATCCGTCGGAATGACGATCTGCGATCCCGGACTCTTCAACCCACCGAGCGCGCCCGAAATCACGCCGTTAAATGCGACAAACGACATGAAGATCGCGATCGCCATCACGTCCGCCATCGACCACTTCGA
>DASYCD010000006.1:0-7243 GCA_036500405.1 Bryobacteraceae bacterium | reverse complement strand
TCTCCCAACGAAAGTTTGAAGAGCACTGGAAGACTACCAGTTTGATAGGACAGGTGTGTAAGCGCAGTAATGCGTTGAGCTGACTGTTACTAATTGCTCGTTCGGCTTGACCATAAAATTTATTTTTAACGCAAAATGCCGATGGATTCGGTTGCGCAGCAGTGATTCAAGTGGCCCGTCAAATATCAGCAAAGATCATAACCAGATCTGTCTGAAACCTGAGCGAATCGCCGGTTTCAAGACAAACGAGTCTGGGTGACCATAGCGAGAGGGATCCACCCGTTCCCATCCCGAACACGGAAGTTAAGCCTCTCAGCCCCGATTGTACTGCACGCGCAGGTGTGTGGGAGACCAGGAAGTCGCCCGGTTAATTCTGAAAAGCCCAGCTAGAGATAGCTGGGCTTTTTGCTGTTTGTAGTGCGCGATATACTTGTATAGCAATGCTTGCCATCCGTTTGCCCGAGGATGTCGAAAAGCGCCTCGACGCCCTCGCACGCCGCACCGGCAGAACGAAGACGTTCTATGCCAGGGAAGCAATCATGGAACATCTCGATGACCTTGAGGATCTGTATCTCGCGGAGGAGACTTATGCGCGTTATTTGGCGGGCAAGGAAAAAGCCGTTCCGCTGGAAGATGTTATGACGAAATATGGTCTGGCGGATTGAAATCCTCGAGCCCGCCGCCAAAGTCTCAGCAAGCTTGATCGCCAGAATGCTGGACGCATTCGGGATTTCCTTTACGAGCGAGTTGAAAAGCTTGAGGATCTGAGGACGATTGGAGAAGCCCTGCGCGGTGCGCGTTTCGGCGAGTTCTGGAAGTATCGGGTAGGCGATTTCCGAATCATCACGAAAATCGAAGATCAGCGCCTGCTCGTGGTCGTACTGCGTGTGGGCCATCGACGGGAGGTCTATCGTTGAGTCAGTTTTTTCTTTCCGAAGACGATCTCGCGTTCCAGTCCACCGTCCTGAAATTCGCACGGGAGCGGATTGCGCCGCATGTGCGAGCGATGGACGAATCCGCGGTTTTTCGGAAAGACCTGCTCCACGAGATGTTTGAGCTCGGCCTTATGGGAATTGAGATCCCGGAGGAATTTGGCGGGCAGGATGGCACGTTTTTTCAATCCGTTCTCGCCGTTGAAGCGCTGGCGACCGTCGATCCTTCCGCAGCCGTAATCGCGGATGTCCAGAACACGATTGCCAATAACATCCTGCTGCGGTGGGGCACGGTCGAACAAAAACAACGCTACTTGCCGCGGCTGGCAACGAACACGGTCGCGTCATTCGCGCTTTCCGAAGCCGGCGCCGGATCTGACGCCTTCGCGCTCGCCACTCGCGCCGTACAGGACGGCGATCACTTCCGCCTCACCGGCCGTAAACTCTGGATCACCAACGCCGCCGAAGCCGGTATCTTCTTCCTTTTCGCCAATGCCGCCCCCGATCAGGGCTATCGCGGCATCACCTGCTTTCTGATCGAACGCGACACGCCCGGCTTCAAAATCGGACGCAAGGAGGACAAGCTCGGCATCCGCGCCTCCTCCACCTGCGAACTTCTGCTCGATGACTGCCGCGTCCCCGCCGAAAATGTCGTCGGCGAAATCGGCAAAGGTTATAAGATCGCGATCGAAACCCTGAACGAAGGACGCATCGCCATCGGCGGCCAGATGACCGGACTCGCGCAGGGCGCGCTCGTTCATGCCATCGCCTACGCGAAAGACCGTCGGCAATTCGGCAAGCCCATCGCCGATTTCCAGGCCGTCCAGTTCACGTTGGCT
The DNA here is from genome assembly GCA_036500405.1 of Bryobacteraceae bacterium. GTDB lineage: Bacteria > Acidobacteriota > Terriglobia > Bryobacterales > Bryobacteraceae > BOG-234. The sequence goes on along the minus strand of DASYCD010000006.1, from coordinate 5,472 downwards.
GAAATGGCGACCGATGTCGAGGCCGCCCGCCAGCTCGTCTACAACGCCGCGCGCCTGCGCGACGCCGGACGGCCTTTCGTCAAGGAAGCCGCCATGGCGAAGCTGTTCGCCTCGCAGATCGGGGAAACCGTCGCGTCCCGCGCCGTCGAAGTCTTCGGCGGGGTCGGCTTCACGAAGGATTATCCCGTCGAAAAGCTCTACCGGGACGCCAAAATCGGCCGTATCTACGAGGGGACCAGCAACATGCAGAAGCTCGCAATTGCGAAAGAACTGCTGCGTTAATTGCGACTCCCCAGGTTATTCTAAATACTTATCTCTGTGGCGACGCCGAAACTGAAAGTCGTATTTCTGGTAGGTCAGGACAGCCGCTCTACCAGAGAAAGTATCGAAGCCGTGTGCCGCTTGCCGGGCCTGGAACTGGCGGGCGTCCTGGTCGATACCGACGTCGCCCCCCTCAGCCGCCGCCGGAAAAACCTGCTTCGAAACATCCGCCTCAACGGTTGGTCCTATCCGGCTTTCCGGATCGTCGACGCGGTCTGTGCGATCACGGGCGGTGCGGTGGAGAACGCCGCCGTCTCCCGCAATGAAGTTAAACGCGTTCTCAAAAAAGCATTTCCGGAAACCTGCTTTTCCCTTGAGGAATTGGGGAAAAAGTATGGCATGCCGATTCGCGCTGTCGGCAGTTTGAACGGCCCTGAGGCCATTCGCGCTCTGAACGAATGTAACGCGGATCTCGGAATTGTCGTGGGGACTCGGATTCTCAAGCCCACCACGTTCTCGGTCCCGCGAATGGGTTGCATCAACCTCCACAAAGGCAAAGTGCCGGAATATCGGGGAATGCCGCCTGGATTTTGGGAAATGTACGACGGCGCCGCGTCGGCCGGAGTAACGGTGCATTTTGTCGATCAGGGTCTGGACACCGGCGACATCATTGCGACCGGCACAGTACCCATCCTGAAGAATGAAACGCCCGACACACTTCTCGAAAAACTGCACGTCGAGGGAGCCCGCGCATTGGCCGCGGCAGTGGCGTCGCTCCGGGATGGAAACGCCTCTCGCCAACCGCAGGGAAGTTTCGCCGGCAAAGCGCGCTCCAAGCCCACCATCAAAGAGGTTGCTTCTCTCCGCCGCCGCCTGCCCCACTGGAAAGACAAGGGAGGCGTCGCCGCGATCGTACGGAATCTGTATCTCTTATTTGTCTACTATTCCGGAATCTATTCTATGGTCCGGCAATGGCATAAGCGGGCGCGATCCAGAGGAGCCATTTTTCTTTACCACCGGGTCAACGACTATGCGAACGACGTTCTGACGGTGGATACCGAAACGTTCGCCGCTCAGTTGATGGCGATCTCGGAACGCTATCCTCTTTCGTCGAGCGCTGACATCGTGGATCGTATCCATGCGAAGAAGCCGATCCCGCCGACGACCGTCGCGATCCACTTCGACGATTGTTACCGGGACATCCTGACCAATGGCGCGCCCATCATGCGGACATTGGGCGTTCCCGCCTGCGCGTTCATCAATAGCGGCTATATCGGCACCAACCGAACCTTCCCCCACGACGCGGATAAGTATCCTTTTACTTTCGAGATGCTCAGTTCGTCTGAAGTGGTGGAGTGGACGAGGCTGGGTTTTGAAGTGGGAGCGCACACCGTGAATCACATCGATCTCGGGCGATGTACGGCGGAGGTTGCCGGTCCTGAGATCGTAGATTGCGGCCGCGAACTACAGAAGATCATTGGTAAGCCGGTCGATTTTTTTTCGTTCCCGTTCGGGCGAACGGATAACATCACTCCAGTCACGCGAAAGATCGTGGAAACCGCAGGCTACACCGCGCTGTTTTCCGCGCATGGCGGAGAGGTCGGCCCTGGCGCCGATCCTCACGACATTCCCAGAAGCGGAACCAGCTTTGAAGCGTCTCCTGTTTACTGCCTGCTTCAGATTGAAGGTCTGACGCTGGCACAGGTTGCGGCAAAACTGCGGGGCAAGTGAAATCCATTCGCGCCCGGCGCGAACTCGTTACGCGGACGCTGCCATTTTGTCTCGCAGCGCAGGTTCGGGCTCGGTGGCAAAGACCGAATACACCGCGCCCGCAATCGCTGCGCCGATGATCGGCGCCACCCAGAACATCCATAGCTGTTCAGTCGCCCATCCGCCCACGAATATTGCCGGAGCCGTGCTGCGCGCCGGATTCACAGACAGATTTGTCACCGGAATTCCGATGAGATGAATGAGCGTCAGCCCGAGGCCGATGGCGATCGGCGCGAAGCCCTTCGGGGCTCGCGTGTCGGTAGCCCCCAGAATGATCATCAGGAACATGAACGTCAGCACGATTTCGGTCGTCAGGCATGCTGCCAGGCTGTAGCCGCCAGGTGAATGCGCCCCGTAGCCGTTGGAGGCAAATCCGCCGGCAAGGTCGAATCCCGCTTTGCCCGACGCAATGATATACAACACGCCCGCTCCTGCGATGCCGCCCAGCACCTGCGCGAGGACGTACGCCGGCAGTTCTGAAAGGGAAAATCGTTTGCCCACGACCAGGCCTACCGAAACAGCGGGATTCAGGTGGCATCCCGAAATGTGGCCGATCGCAAACGCCATGGTCAGGACCGTAAGGCCAAACGCCAGAGAGACTCCCACGAAGCCGATCCCGAGGCCCGGGAACGCCGCAGCCAGCACCGCGCTCCCACATCCGCCGAACACCAGCCAAAAGGTTCCGATAAATTCCGCAAACGCTCTTTTCGTCAGGGGCATATAGAAACTTCTCCTTTCGCTGCCAATTGCAGCCTGCAGAATAACACTTTCCGGGGCGGGAAAACGCCGGGAATCTGTGTCTTAAAAGACTTTCACCAGGCGAGCAAGAGCGCCGGGCAAGGACAATTCGCAAGATTGAGCTCGATCGGCGTCGAATAGTCCTGGAGCGTTTTCACCGGTACGCCGGGCTTCACCGGCGCGCCCTCAATCTGCGGCGTTTCCGCCGGCTGAGCGGACGTCATCGTCGCCAGACAAACCAATCCCAACACCCGATTAATTTGCCGACGGCCGTTCCGCATGATCGATCACCAGCACCTCGACCGGTCCCTTTTCGGCTTTTAATTCCAGGCCGAGTTGCTCCCGAATGGCAGTAAAAATCTCCGGCCGATTGGGATCCGGCGCCGGCTGATCGGCCGGATTGTGTACATCGCCGAAGTCCGCACGACTCGGATCCGGCGTCCACTTGAGATCGATATCGTAAATCCCGGTGAGGCCGGTTTTGTCGGTGACCGGCATGTTGAGATTTCCTGAAAGACTCGGGGCGAGCTCTCTGATGTCGAACTTGTGGCCGCTGATTTGATTACCGTATCGCCTCCATCCGGGCTTGTCATCGTCCACGGCGGGCGTGAGCTTTGGCCCGCCTTTCGCCACCACCAGCGAGTACACATTCATCATTCGCGTCTCGCGGCGAATCCCGAGGTGGAACCGCTCGGCGAGCAGCGGCTGCAGCACATCCTGGTTCTGCATGAAACTTACAGGCGCGGTCAGAGAGCCCTCTACCGTCCATCGCTCGGATCGCAGCCACCCTGGCGCATCTACGATCTGATACTCCTTCAACCGATATGCCCACTCGATCAGGGACATGAGCGAATAGTTCTGGAGCGTGAACCGGCCGGGCGAAAAGTGATTTCCCATCGCAGTCGCGCCCGGATCGCCGGGCTTGACGCTCGCGACTTCAATCTTCGCCGGCTGGAATGCCCAGGCGCTTGCCGCCAGGGCCGCAGCACAAAGAAACCCCGCTTTCATATGCCCTCCAACGCCTCCGTCAATGCGTCATCGCATAAATAATGTAGTCGATGCCATACCGGTATGCCAGCTCCGTCATTTTCTCCGGATACTCCGGCACATCGGCAAATTCCCACGCATCGCCCACGTCCGTGTTGTAGTTCACCGCCACCACCATCCGTCCTTTATCGTCCGCGATCGAAAACCACATCGGCTGCGTCCCGGGCGGCTGCATCGGCTGCACCACCCCATTCGGCCCCAGCCGCAAATGCCGCGAGCCTGGGATCCACACGCGGTCCTTGTCCTGAATGTCATAGAGGACGTGCATTGCGGGATCCGTCTCCGCCAGTTCTGTGATCGGATGGCCCGGCAGCGTCCGCGCCATCGTCTGCTCGAACGCAGGCCATGAATCCGGATCCTGGCTCCAGAAATCATCCACCACCAGAAACCCGCCGCGCGTCAAATATTCCCGCAGCCTCGCTACCTCCGCATTGCTCAGATCCCACCAGCCGACCTGTGTCGCATAGATCCACGGCTCATCGAAAATCTTGTCGTCGGTCAGGCTCATATGGAGCGGCTCGCCCACGTTGATCCGCGTCAGCCGCCGGACGCCCTCTGAAAAGTGATAATCGGCGTCCGGCCAGTCGACAATCCACCAGCCATTGCCTCGCGCATCCCGCGACGCAAACCCGAATCCGCGATGGTGGCTCGGCAGGTCTGTATATTCCATGCGAATGAAGTGAAAGTCGCCCTGGGCGGGAAACGTCGGGAGAGGACCGCTCGGTCCGGCGATTCCCCCGCCAAAACCGCCCCCACCGAACCCGCCGCGGCGGCCCCGCTGCGCCAGCGCGGTGACGGCCAGCGCCAGCACCAAAACCGCCAGTCCTATCCGAGTGCGCGCGCCGGTCACCGCCACCTATTTTAGTCCCGCCAGCTGAACTTGCTAAAATGGTTCTTCCCCCCATGAAAGCTGGCGTCATCGTTTTTCCCGGCAGCAACTGCGATCACGACGCATGGTATGCCGTCAATGAAAACCTGCACGGACGTGCCGAATTCATCTGGCACGATTCGCCGAAGCTCAGCGATGTGGATGCGGTCATCCTCCCAGGCGGTTTTTCCTACGGCGATTACCTGCGCTGCGGCGCCATCGCGCGCTTTTCCCCGGTCATGCAGGCGATTAAGAAGTTTGCCGCGGATGGCGGCCTCGTGCTCGGCATCTGCAACGGCTTTCAGATCTTGGTCGAAGCCGGACTTCTGCCCGGCGCTCTGCTCCGCAATCAGGAGCTCCGGTTCATCTGCCGCGAAGTGAAGCTCCGCACCGAAACCACGGCGTCGGCGTTCACCTCGAAGCTCACAAAGGGTCAGATTCTGCGGATTCCCATCGCCCACGGCGAAGGCCAGTATTTCGCGGACGAGCGCACGCTCGATCAGCTCGAAGCCGAAGATCGCGTGGCCTTCCGTTACGTGGAAAATCCCAACGGCTCCGCCCGCGATATCGCGGGAATTCTCAACGAGGGCCGCAATGTCCTCGGCATGATGCCGCACCCCGAACGCGCCTGCGATCCGCTCATGGGATCCACGGACGGCCTCGGCATTTTCGAATCGGTTCTCAACGCAGTTCCCGCTCTCGCCAAATGACAATCACACCGGAGCTGATCGAACAGCATCAGCTCACCACCGCGGAATACGAGAAAATCGTATCCCTGCTCGGGCGCG
>DASYCD010000005.1:0-12752 GCA_036500405.1 Bryobacteraceae bacterium | reverse complement strand
CCGTCGTCCAGCTTCCACTTCGAAACGATGCCCTCATCCAGACGCTTGCCATTGCGGGATTCCGGGTATTCCGGCTTCCATTTGACCTGCCAATAAAGGTAGAGAGGAACCCAGGGATTGTGCTTCCACGCGAAGTCGCTCGTATCGGAAGGTAAGACGTTTCCCGGCGCGGGACGCACGTCCTCATATTTTTTACCGCCCGCGTCCTTCTCCGCTTCGAATTTCCACATCTCATCCCGGAGAAGAGCTTCGCTCAGAAGCCTCTGGCTCCATACTGGAATTGCATCCAGATACGCCGGTGAAACCTGCGCTTTGAGCCAGTCGCTGGTCGCCTCAAACTCAAGCGGCCGGCCGACAAATTTCTCCTGGTATGTAAACTTCAGAAACTCCTCACCGGTCACGCGGCAGCGTACGGTGAGAGTTCGGGGATCTGTGCCTAAGGCCTCCATCGCCGGCCCGGTGATCGCGATTACCGGATCGCCGGGTGCGTAGAACGGATCCGATGGCTGGCTTATAAGGCTGTACCTGGTTTTCTCCGCGCGCAAAGCCGTTTCGAGCAGGCCTTTGGCGTTGGTCAATTCGCGAATCGCCTCCACATATTGGGGGAGATTCGGAAAATCGGCAACGAAAGATTTCAATGCATCGAGGCCGGTGGCCAGTTCCTCGTCATCTTCACCTTCCCGCACTGCCCGCGTCCATCGATGCCACAGAGCATACAATTCCCATCGATAATCGCTCGCAATCCGTTCAAACCGGTCGCGATGCGCCTGGCGGCGATTGAGTTCGTCCAGCTTTTCCTGCAACGCTCGCGGCAAATTTCCCGCTGGCGCAGGAGCCTCACCATTTTTCGGGGTTGCCTGTTCGGGCTCCAGCACCCACCCCGTGCCGCCACCCTCGCCGGCAAATCCCTGCCGGTGCATTTCCGCGTCCATCTCAGAGACCCCGGGTCCCTGCGATAGCAAACCAGTCAGAAAAGCGGCAACAATATCTTCGAAGAGGGCGGAATCGCCGGACACACTGCCGCGAACCTGCGATACGCGGGCCGCGAGCGCCTCGGATGAAGTATTCCCGAGATCCACCCAATGTTTTTCAGGATCGTTCGGATTGAAAAAATCTCTGAACGCATCCGGCGCCGCGTCCGATCCGTAACCAGCCTTTTGCCACCGGACGTTCCTGACGAGCCCGTGGCAAAGAATTCCCGAAGGCAAATTCTGAATATCAGGGAACTCCTGATTTCCATCGCATCGATGTTCCGCCAGCCAGGTTCGCACCGCCTCGCGTCTTTCGGCTTCATTCTTCGGAAGCGGATTTTCCGGATCGTTCAGGAACTGGCACCACGGATCGTCCCCTTTGCCTGAGTACCATCCGGTCACCAGATAGGAAAGGGTGGCCTGATCCGAAACTCCCTTCAAATCGTCGAAGAAACCGAGGATGCTTCGGCAGGCGGGATAGTGGGCGGCGAAGCCCGCATCGCCGGAGGTGACAGCCGTGATTGCGATTGCAGCCGGCGTATCGCTCTCGCGGAAATCGTTCTGCACCTTGTTGCTCTCATCGACAATCGGAAGGGCCACACCTGTCGGGCGGAGCCACAGTGGCGCGTCATTTCGAAATATCGGCACGACCATCGCATTCGGATCCTTCGACTCCCGATCGCTGTAAACCATCCACGCCCGTGTGAGGCGCTGGTTTTGTTCCGTACGAAAACGTTGGACCAGCCATCGATTCGGTACCAGCGGAAAGCTCGTATCTGGTCCGCTCCCATGGGTCAACAGGGGCGGAAGCCGGAAATGAAGGTGAATGCCTTTCGGAACATTCTTTCCTGCTATTGTCTTTCCGGCCCGGAACGGGAAGCGCAGATCGGCCCCAATTCGGTACTCTGTTCGCAGGCGCGAAAAGTCCGGTGCAAGGCTCGCCCAATCGAACAGAACATTGTCGCCCACGGCGAGCGCATCGATGTGGATGGGTACCAGCAGATGCGTAGAGGCAGTGCTCAAGGCCGGTCCCTCACAGTGATTTCGACGCGCGCCGGACTCTCTGTCATCTGCACGCCGAACACAGCCGACGTGAATGGTTTGCCCGAATCTATTCCGCCCTTCGCCAGCAGCGCGTCACGAAAAATTTTCGCGAGTTCCTCGACATCGATCACCCGCGGATCGCCATCCTTCCGCGTCGGTATTGCAATCGCCGGGTCGAGATTGATCTGATCGCCGGGCGCGCGGCCTCCATCCTGCAGCTCTTTCACGCTTCGCAGAATATTCTTGCAATACTTGCCCTTCTCGTAAGCCGCGCCGAAGTGCATGCCTTCCGGGGGCTGCCGAATCACGATCTTTGCCAGTGGGCCATTGAAGATACACAGCAGAATGTCCGGGCCAAGCCGGTCAATCCGCAACGCTGTAGCCGGCATTTCTTTCTTCTCGCTCCAGTAAGATGCCTCCATTTCGAGCCCTTGCCAGCCTTCGACAATCGGGGAGCGTAACAGAAATCCTTCGAGCGGCCAGGTCACGCCGGGAGTTTCTTTGGTTGCGAGAGCCCCATCTTCCGGGGGACGCTGGCGTACGCTGTCGCATTTTTCCATGACGATGTCGAAGAATCCACCCCGCAGCTTCTCATCGACAAGTTGCTCTTCGCTGGTGCTTCGTCCGACGCTGCACGCTCCTTCGAGCAAACACTTGATCCATTCGGGATCCAGACGAAAGAACCGCATGGAATCGACGGGCAGCATTCGCGGATCGCCTACAAGATAAGGGAACGGTACCCCGTAAAAGAGTACGCGTCGAGTGAGCCACTGGCGCACCGCAAGCGGCGGGCTTTGGGCAGAGACCGCCTGCTCGACGCGGGTGTTGAACGGCTGGACTTCTCCGTTTGCAGGTGCGGCCTGGTTGCCCGTTCGCGCCTCCAAAGCGTCCTTCAGCACCGTCTCCAGAAATTCGCTCTCCGACCCTTCAGCGGATGCCCCGCTATTGATCGACCTCTGCAATTGCTCCTTCCGAAGCTGCGCCTTCAGTTGCGTCTGAACCTGGGTCCGCCACGCGGATAATGTCTGCGCGAACGCCAGATCCTGAAGGCCCAGCAGCCGGCCGAGCTGCGATGCTGCGGCGTAGCCGACATCCATCAGCCCTTTCCTGTAGTCGTATCGGACAAGACCGTCAGGCGCCGCGGCGAATTCGTAATCGTATCGCCGCTCGATCTGCATTGGCGTCAAAGGACCGCGATACCACGAAAACGTTGTGTCTCCGATGCGGGTATTGTGATTCAGTGGCACATACCCCTGGCTGAAAGCGGCCCGTACGTACTGCACGGCTTCGGGCGCGCCGGAAGCGTTGTCGGGCAACGTGAGCCGGAGAGTCTGCAGCGGATCGCCGAGAGCTTTCACGGATGCGCTGAATTCTATTTTTCGATAACAGCGGAAAGTCCAGCTCGCCAGCACCGCCAGCCGAAGGCTCCCCGCAGTTTGACCTTCCAGCGGAACGCCTTCGAGAGAAACGAGAATCGCTTTGCTTTCGACGCCCGGATCGTCCGCCTGAGGTCCTTCCTGCCGTTTCGGGAAACGATTTCCGACTACTACCGAAAACCACCCATCGGCCAGAAATGAAAGAGTCTCCTTGTTGTCCGTATTCACTTCGCGTACATGGGCGAGATATTCGAGATCGGCGGCGCGCGGCGCGATTCTCCGGAAGAGCTTTGCGTCCAGATCCACCGTATTACAGGGATCCTTCTTTTCATAGTCCTCCAGATTCGGGATTGTCGGTCCCGTCACGCCGGCCTCCTTTGGCGCGATCAGGTCACTGACGTTACGCGGTACGATCGGCGGAATTTCTTTGCCGTCAACACCATCTTCCGCGCTCAGAAGCAGCAATGCCATCCACGGCCTGTCCGGCATGGCGTTGTTGCCCGGTTGCAGATTTCTTTCCCAGGGGATTGTCCGGCGAGTGAGGACAACGTGCGGCAGCGAATCGGCAAAATCACCGGCGGCGCCGTCCGGCGGGTAGACACAATAAATGTCCGCCGGGGCGAGCGAAAACCTTGGGCCTCCAACCGTGAATGAGAACCCGCCGGCATTGCTGAACTCCTGATTCGCCAGTTCCCTCACGCGTTGCCGCAGTTCGACCGAATACTTGCCTCCCTGGAGCGGTGGCTCGCATTTTTGGTGGAACCGGATTGTTCCTGGAATGGGAGCAGCCATAAATCAGCGGCCTTCCTTTTCCGGCTTTGTCCCCAGCGCGCAGAGGCGGGGTTGTTCCTGGAAATAGCCTCCGAGCGGCAGTTGCCCCGCATCGGAGTCTCCGATTTTGCTGAGTTCCTCCAGGTTCGGCTGGTTCATCGCGAATCCGTTATCACGCAGACAATCCAGAATGGCCGTGCGCTGTTTCTGAACGGGCTCCGTCCAGATGGTGTTGAAGATCGTTGTATCTGCCGCGCGGTCGGTGTATGGCTGGATTTCGATTGGAGGCGCCCATTCCACCTTCTTCGCGATTTTCCAGGATGCGAGCTTCTCAATCGCAATCTTCGGAATTGGATTGACCGGCTCGTGGGGAATGCAGGAAATCCGAACCCCAACCGTAGCTCCGATCGTTTTCGCGTCCGGCTTGTCCGGAATGGGAACAACACCTTCTTTGGCGCTTTTGCCCCAAACGGCATCGGGAACATTGCCGGCCACTGCGACGGCTCGCAAATTCGAGACTTTCGGTTTCCTCGCTTCATCGAGGATCGTGACACTGAATTTCGATTCGAGCCCCGTCTTTCCCATGGGGCGAACTCCCAGGGGCGTTGACGGAGGGCCGGCCGCTGCCGCCAAATCTTCAAATCCCGTGCACGGAATCACCGACTCTGCAACGAGCGATAGCTGATGCGCACTGATAATCCGGTCGGTACGATTCTCGTCGACCTTCTGCTCGCGCAGCAGCCCCGCGGTAATGCGCAGTGAAAATACATCGGGAACGCCGGCAACTTTGGAGGGTGGCAGGCACTTCGCGATGAATTTATCCGCCGTAAGAGGAGCCGGCAGAGTCCTTGGTTCGCCAAACCGGATCGAAAAACTGATCACCGAAAGTGAGACGACTGCTTCGCCCCCGAAAGATGGTCCCCACAGCTCCAGCGTGACGCTTAATTCCAGCCGGAACGAGATCGTGAAGAAGACGACTTTGAGCCGGAAGGCAACGCCGATCGAGATGCCCATTCGGGCCGAATAGTAGAGCGGCTCCCAACTCAGCAGGAAATCGGCGTAAGCGATAAACCAGGCCTCAATAATGCCCGATTTGAAGGTTGCGCACAGCTTTCCTCCTGCCATCAGACAGGAAGGCGTGAGCGCGAAGTAAATCTCACCCGTCACGCTCAATTCGCTGCTGATCTGCCAGTGCATCCCCAGACGCGGCACTGAGGGGTAATGGGCCGGCGGACGAAACGCCGGATGGTAGCCTCCCAGCGTCACGACGAAATCGCCCGCGTGTTCGCCTGAGAACCAGAGATAAAAGGCAAATCCTCCGGTGAGCCGGCAGGATCGCGAGAGCACGAACGAGTTCTCTGTCAGCCGGGCCTCGACTTTAATGGAACCCTCGCCGAAGCTGATGACGGCGCGCAGCGCCAGCTCCGCGCAGGCGATAACTTTATCAGGCGGCGCAAGCGGCGGCACGCTCAGTCTGGAGAGCCCCAGCAACCCGATCTCGACTTCCGCGCCGAAAGAGACGGAGAGGAGCGCGAACGACTCGATCATCACAAACGATGTGAATTTGATTCCCGCCGCGATCCAGAAACTTCCCAGGGCGGGCGATACGTTGCCGCGCAGTTGTTTCGGCAACTGCTGCAGGTCGCTGAAGCCCTGGGCTCCTATGGCGGCTTTGATCAGGGGAAAGGTATGGACTTCTTCGATCTTCGGCAGCCGTAGCTTCCGGTTGGCTCCGAAGCCGAATGCCAGGCCAGTGACGAAGAAAAAGGCAGGTCCTCCCAGCGCCTTCAGAAGAACCGCGTACGCCATCACCGATGGCGTACCGTTCAGGTCGGCATAAGAACCAAAGGCGGAGAGGCTGAATGCCGCGGTTCGAATCAGCAGCATGCCCTCTACTTCCAGCGGGTTCCTCTTCACTACAAGCAGACTGCCGCCGATTTCGATTGGTCCGCTGCCCAGCGCCAGCCCCATGCCATCGAGGCTAAAATCAAGATTTTTCAGAATCTTCGCAGGGCTCAGATTCGAGAACCCGTTCAGTGGATAGCTGACGCCCAGGCCGTCCAGAGTCAACGTCAAAACGCTGAGTTGCAGGGTGGCGTCGAATTTGATGGCGACCCGCGGCGCTTCGTAGCTTAATCCGATCCTCCGCACCGAGAGTGGCCCGAGGACCTTGTTCAGCTCGATCCAGGTGGTGGAATCCGGCAGCTTTTCCGGGACGGTAGTTGAAGGTTTTGCCGGAGCACTCGCCGGCTTCCCTGGCTGAGCGGATTGTTCTTCCTTTTTCAATACCGGCGGCCAGTCGAGCAATCGGAGTTCTCCGATTGAGACCTTTGCCGACCAATTTATTCCGCGTGTGAAATCGCGGGTCTGAACGGAAGCAGGCGTCCGCACCAACGCGTCGGCAGCCCGAACGCCCTCGGGATTGAATGCAATGCCTGGAAGGTCTGCATTCGCGTAGAATATCGCGAGATCGCCAAGGCTGATCTCACCAATCAGACCGGAGAGTGGATTGTTGCTGAAGAGGTTTTTGTCCAGCCGCAGTTCCAGACCGGTGACCAACCCCTTCTTTTCTCCGCTCGCCTTCAGGAGTACAAAGCGGCACTGGCTGGCGCCTGCCTGCAGTGTTACAGCAACCTGAGCGACAGATTCGCGGTACCCAAATGCCAGACTGTCGAGGACAATACTGCGAATGCTGTCCCCGGTCAGATTCTTAAGCGTTTCGGAATCGAACCGGGAACCGAGATCGGTAAGGAATTGTTCGAGCGACTCGTGAATCGCGACAGAGCCGGATAGTTCACCGAGCTTTCCGTCCACCAGCGAGCCGCGGACCTGAAGAGAGATCCCGGCGAATCTTCCGCGCAGGATCAGATCGGCGTTGGTTTCCGGCATACGTGATGGAGGGAGCGATCGTCGCTCCGGCATGCTGGATTAGTCCGAAAGACCGGCAGCGTACTTTTGCAGTCCCTTGAAGTTGGACTCGTCGCATTTCAGGATACGGACAGACGCCCCGGTGATATCGAACAGGTCGCCGATGTCTGTGCCGACCAGGCTGCTGATCGCGCCTTTGTCAAACTTCAGGGCGAACATCATCAGGGTGACGTCTTTCGAATAGTAGAAGGCATCGCACGAGATCGTGGTGTCTTCGATCAGATTACCCACGGCATCGGGCAGCGTGACACCTTTCGTTGTCAGAAATTTCTTCAACGCCGCGCCGACAATGCCAATCGGCTTCGTGATGTAGATCGGCTCTTTGGCGCTGGCATCCGGGATCATCAGTGTCGACTTGCCGGTGCCGCTGGTTACGTCGACCGCGATTCCCGTGTGATATTTCCCGTCGAGGTATTTCTCTGCCCCTGAGAGCACAACTGCGCCCGTCTCTTCTTCTTTTTTGGGGACTTCCAGTTCGTCTGCCATTTTTTGACTTTCTCCCGAAGTGTTATTTAATCTCCTGCCCGAAACGCGGGTTTCAGAATACCACTGTGTCCGAAAAAACACCAGAACAGATTGTGAATTAACTCTCGTTGTATCGGCGGAACATTCTGATTGAGGAAATATTATTTTCCCGGCTCTAATCATTTATCGGAAAGCGCGACGCCAACGCAAATAGAGAGCCTCTCCGGGTGCATACGCATCAGCCGATCGGAGGAATCCCGTTTTGCGGATTTTGCAGAACACTCCGGACCAGAGGGGTTCGCTGATGATTTTGGGGCACGCCGTCAGGGAGGTCCAATGGCAGACCTCTGCATCCGCGATCTCACTCACAATCGAGGGCGACAATCGAAACGTTTCTGTAATAACCCTCTACATGTCCCCGGAAAAAATCAAGGAAGATTCGAAGACCAATTCAAATATGTTCTGACGAAGTGAAAATATGCGCTACTGCCGGTTCCTTCTCGTAACCTGTCTTCTGACGCCACGCATTGATTTGTTTACATTAAGCCGCCAGACGTTCAAATCCGGCGGTTTTTTGTCTCCATCGCAGACCAGCTGTCCGGCACATCGAAAGTTCTTTCGTCATCGAAACCGATCAGATCGAGGTCATAGTCAACTGGATGTTCGGCGAAACGCTTCAGAAGCTTGATCTTTCGCGAGATCCCTCAGTGCAGGTTCCGATGCTTCCCAAAGTTGCGGAAGCCCTTGTTCGGAGACAGAGGGCTTGTGAGCCAACCTGGCAGCGCGGATTACGGCCGACCACAGAAATTCCGCGAACGGCTGGAGGGCTGGCTCAATCTCGTTCGAGCTCTCTGTCCGGAGTGTCCCGCGCGAATAGACGACAATGGCGCCGGTCTCTGGATTGAGCGTGCCAATGCGGTCCTTCCACAGGACGTTGCACACGCACGGCGATGAACCAAGCGCCATTCGTCCATCTACGGTTGCAAATGTCGCCCGTTCGAATCGAGAGGCGGGGCATCTGAAGAACAATCAGGGCGATAACGTGGTTACCATGAACTGCTGGCGAAACAGATGCGCCAAGTTTCTCCTTGCCCTGGAGAAATCCGCCCTCTTTTCCGCTTTCCTGTTCTCACTATGTTCGTCGAGGCAAAACAGTGGCAAACTGGATCATGGCGATGCCCGAATCGCAAAATTCACAGACGACTGGCGCTTGATTGGCAACGCTGATCGGAAAAAGAAAAAGTGGTTACAGGAGCGGTTACATCTATGTGGAAGCAAGTCCGCTACGTGAACAGCTGACTTCCAGAGCCTGCAGCGACTTATCCCCGTATGGCTCACGGCGACTGGGTGGTAGCGGTTCGGTTAGCAACCAAACGGCTTGCTATGAGAAGGTACGATGGCTTGGACGTGGAACCACGTTATCTGTTCACCGGCGCGCGAATGACCTGTCGACGACCGTAACCGACCTAAGGATCGTGTCCACTACGACGTCGTCGCCCAGTGACGAGTTGATCATCAAATCGTAAATTTCGCGGAGGGGCCACTCAATTTTAAAGTATGGCCTGATGTATGCGGCCGATCCTGGTCGACCGTCTCAGCCAACGCCTGGGCCTCTTCCTCACTCTTGCCCGCGCCGCGCAACCGCTGGACCTTTTCCTTAAATGGCGCGTGGACGAAGACATGAAAAGCGTCCTGCCCGGATTGAAGATAATACGCCGATCCGCGTCCGACGATGACGCAATTACCCTGTCCAGCAGCTTGTCGCACGACCCTTTCGGTAGCTTCGCGAATACTCGCAGCGTCCACCATCTTTACCTGGTGAGCATTCACTGTCCCTTCGAAGCTGCCCCGCATGAACGCCTTGAAGAGCCTGTGGTGCAGGGCGTCGCGCCGCTCCTCAGTCGTCGGCTCCCACTAGTAATTTCTCACCAGAACCGCCGACGAGAGGTTCTCCGAGCTTCAAATGAGATGTCTCGTCACAATGTGACGAGAGACTCGTGCGTCGTGAGTTATTACTCGCGTAAGTAATTCGAAATTCAGACCGGCCATGGGCTCCGCGCCGCATCCGTCACACCCGAACCAGTGCGCCGACGCGAGCCCAGCGTCTGTAAGTTATTGAAAATGGTGCGGAGAGGGGGACTTGAACCCCCACGAGATTGCTCCCGCTAGCACCTCAAGCTAGTGCGTCTGCCAATTCCGCCACCTCCGCAATACTGGGGCGATTTTACAACTACTTCTTCTGCGGCGCGGGCTGAGGTGTTGCAGGCGCTGTCTGCGCCGGCCGCGAGCCATGACGTTCCAGAACGGGAGCCTTCGAGACGCCCGCGCTGCGCGTCGCCACCACCGAGAGCGAAATCGACGTCAGCATGAAAACAATTGCCGAAATCGTCGTCGCCTTCGAAAGCAGCGTCGCCGAACCCCGCGGACCGAAAGCCGTCTGAGAGCCCATGCCGCCGAATGCCCCCGCCAGATCCGCCGCCTTGCCGCTCTGCAGCAGGACAACAATAATCAGGAAAAGGCACACGATCACATGAACAATGATGAGAAGAGTTGCAATCACAACTTAACCAGTATAGCTTACCCCGGTCAGGCGAGCCCGGCCACGCGCAGCTCCGTGAACACGTCCTTGGTCGCCGTACTCCGGTTCAGCGTATAAAAATGAACCCCCGGCGCTCCACCGCGCAGAAGGTCAATCGACTGCGCCGTCGCGTGCGCCACGCCGAGTTGCGCAATCGCCGCCGGATCGTGCCGCCGCCGGTCGATCTCCCCCGCCAGTCCGTCCGGCAATGAAGCTCCAAAGCGCTCTGCCTGACCGGCGCTGGTCAGCGGCATGATTCCAGGGATGATCGGCGCCCGAATCCCCGCCGCGCGAGCTCGCTCGCAAAAGTCCCAATAGCGGCGATTGTCGAAGAAAAGCTGTGTGATCAGGAAATCCACGCCCGCATCGACTTTGCGCTTCAGATTCGTCAGATCAGTCGCCGCATCCGCGCATTCGATATGCCTTTCCGGATAAGCTGCCCCGCCGACGGAAAGCCCCGCGCCGTGCCGATCCCGGATATAGCTCACCAGCTCATTCGCATAAACGAACCCATTTTCGACAGGGCGGAACTTCGTCTCGCCTTTCGGGGGATCGCCGCGCAGCGCCAGGATATTCGTTACGCCGGCGTCCGTCAGGCGCCCGATCACGCCACCGATCTCCTCGCGCGTCGCCCCCACACAGGTGAGATGGGCCATGGCTTCAATTCCCGCTTGCTCGCGAATCCGCGACACGATCTCCAGCGTCTTCTCGCGGGTAGAGCCACCGGCCCCATAAGTCACGGAAACAAAAGCTGGCTCAAGCGCGCCTAGTTCCGCGATCGTTCGTTCCAATTGCGCCGCGGCCTCGTCCGACTTCGGCGGAAAGAATTCGAAAGATATGGAAGGCTTCCCAGAAGCGAGCCGGTTCCGGATGAGCATGGGTCAGAAAGGGTTAATACGCTC
This sequence comes from Bryobacteraceae bacterium, assembly GCA_036500405.1. Taxonomy (GTDB): domain Bacteria; phylum Acidobacteriota; class Terriglobia; order Bryobacterales; family Bryobacteraceae; genus BOG-234. Next base: position 1,717 of record DASYCD010000005.1, on the reverse strand, counting down.
AATGTTCGCATACCGCCATACATGACCATCTTTAACATTCCTTAGGCATTTCCCCTCCCTCCCGCGCAATTCCATTCAGTGATAGATTTCCTCCAGGCAGGGGAAGGATTCCATGAGAATAGTTCCGGGGGGGTGTCGGCGCCGGCGCTCATCGCCGCGTCGATTGCGTCTGATTTCGCGCAGACGGCGACGCCGCGCATCGTAAAGGCGGCGAACGCATTTATTTCGACGCTCGATGAGAAGCAGCGCGCAATCGTGCTGTTTTCTTTCGACGACCAGGAGCAGCGGAAGCGGTGGTCGAATTTCCCAATCACGATGGTTCCGCGCGCGGGATCGGCCTGAAGGATATGACGGAGCAAGACAATTCAGCCGGAAGGCCTGAAGCTTTCCGCGATGTTTCGTGATCCCACGAATGACTACGGGAAGAAATACGCCGGCAAATGAGACGCTGTATTTCCGTTGTGGCGATTGTCTTGTGCGCGTGCGGCGCCATGCGTGCGCACCGGCTCGATGAGTACCTGCAAGCCACGCCGCTTTCGATCGGACGCGCCGAGGTGGAAGCCGAGATGACCCTGGCGCGCCAGGCGTCGCGGTGTTCCCGGCGGTGATGGCGGCAATCGATACGAATGGCGATGGCGCGATTTCGCTCGCAGAGCAGCAGGCGTATGCGCGGCGGCGGTCGACCCGCTGATCGCATCGCCGTTCACTCCTTCTGATTTCCAAACCCGGCCTGAGGATATTGCTCTCCGGGAGATTACAGCAGAATTTTAGTGACGTCGAACTATGAGCCTGATGCATGGTCTTAGCCACGAGGCAGTCACAGTTGGATCCGGTCTGGATCGGGGACTATTCATGCGATTGTGAGTCTTTCTCCGTTTGGCCGCGACACTTCGGATTTTCCCAGTGTTCTATCACCACGAGCGCCCGTACTATGAACATGGCACGGTTTTTGAAGAACGGCTCACGACGCGGATTATGTAGCCTGCAGCAAAACGAAGAAACTGCTGAATCGTTCGTATTGATACGGAGGACCGCAGACTTAACCAACGCGCGCTCCCTGAAACCACAGTGGAAGAAGAATGGCCATATACAGCCGAGGTATCCCGAGCAGGCGGAATTGAATTCCTGATGGAGCGGGAGACCGTGGACGTCACCAGCAACGCCGTCCAGATGGCTTGCTACTCATGAAATTTTGCCACAAACGGTCGTATGATTAAGATGCAAGCGAGAGCCGTCTAAACCGTTAAGACCGGCTGGCTCCACCTCTTTGCAGAAGAGGACACTATGGACCAATTTTGGACTGCGCTTCGTCATAGTATCGACGAAATATCCTTAACCGCACTGGAATCACGACGAATTCGCATGGACTTAGGGCTTTAAGGGACCGGCTCCGAGTACAAAAATTAATTCGGGCTCAGCCAGTGATTCCTGAACGCTTAGAGTCATTCGCGTGGTTCACGGCTACGCTGGCGGAGGATCAAACCGCGCCTCCCCGTGCCAGCGTGTGACAGATATGTAACGCCTGGAGAAGTTCCGCGATACGGCCTCGCCTTGTTCGTGCAAGAGAGATCGCATGTGCGTAAGCGTACGCCGAACACCGCATTGATCCATTCCGCAGATTAGAGCAACCTGAATTTAATGGAGAAGGCGTTAGTTTCCAAGACACGGCGCACCTGGCCGCTTGCAGATAAGATCCGCATCGTTGAAGCCAGTTTCG
>DASYCD010000004.1:0-16115 GCA_036500405.1 Bryobacteraceae bacterium | reverse complement strand
GCAGCCAAAGCGTCACAGCCGATTGTCGCCGCCGATCTCGACCTGAAAGACTCGAACCTCATCGCCGAAGTCTCGCCGCGCTATACCCCGTCAGCCGATGACCTCGATCGCATCGCCCGCATCGCTGAAGCTCGCCCGGTGCTGGCGGACGGCATGGACCCCGGTTTTTTCACAGACTCCTCCGACTGCAGCGCCTTCCCCTCCGATCCGGCTGCGGCGGCTGCGGTGGTCGAACGCAGGCTGAAGTTCCTCGACGATCACAACATCTCCTGGACGATTTCCTCCTTCCAGCCCGGCAAAATGATCTCCGACTATCGGTATCTTATCGGTACCCGTCTGGAGCGCGGCTGGACTTGTACCCAACAAGCGCCTGATCTGGCTGTCGGTATCGGCGTCGCGGTGCTCTCGCATCTCTGGCACACCACGCCGGATGGTCTGTTCCCGGTGAACTCCATGCTCGGCGGCTTCACTGTGGCGCGCGGCGGCGTCGTTTCCACGTATGGCCCTACGCTCGCCGATCACCAGGAATCTCCCAGGCATGGAACCTGGCAGTATCATCTCGGCGGCGTGTCGATCCGAGTGTCCGATTCGAAAGGCGTCGCCCGTCTCGCCCCTATGCTCTACGCGGGCGGCGGCTGGCAGATCATCAACTTTATGGTTCCCCCGGCCAGCGCGCCGGGGCCTGCGGACGTCACAATCGTTCGCGACGATGGTTCCAGCACAACGGGGCGCATCGTCGTCACTGATGTGACGCCCGGTCTGTGGAGCAACAATGCCGAAAGCCGCGGCATCGTAACAGGTAAAGTCACCCAGCATTTCCGCAATGGACACGTGCTCGTACTGGACACCACGAAACCGATTCCTCTCGCCGCGGGTGTTCGCACCATCATCAGCATGCCAGGTACCGGCTTCCGCTACGTTCATTCGCGCGATAGCCTGCGCGTCACGATCGGCGGCGAGCCCGCAAAGGTACTCTCGTTCGGACCTGCTGGAGGGACGCCCTGGGATGACCAGGTCACTGTCGAAATTCCGAATGACCTGAAAGACGCCGGCCTTGTGGATGTCTGGTTCACCGCGGACGGCGCGCTCTCGAATGTAGTGCAGCTGAACTTCGGGAAATCATGAGGTTGTTCGTCATCCCGTTTCTGATATCTGTTACCTTGTGGGGCGGCAGTTCTCCCCAGGCCGCGCTCGGTCGCTATCTCTTCTACGACAAACGAGTCTCGGTCAACGGTCAATACTCCTGTGCGTCGTGCCACAAGCAGGAGCTTGCATTTACCGATGGCCGCGCCCAGGCGTTAGGAGCGACCGGGCAGTTGCATCCGCGCAGCGCGATGAGCCTGGTCAATCTCGCAACCGCGACTGCTTTCAATTGGGCAGACCCGACTGTGCATTCCCTCGAAGAGCAGGCGCTCAAGCCGATGTTTGGGAAAGAGCCAGTCGAGATGGGCGTGGATAAAGCGCGGTTGCTGCAGCTCATCCGAAGTGACCCCAACTACAAAGAGTGGTTTCCGAAAGCCTTTCCGGGACCTGATCCATGGACACTCTCGAACGTCGCGAAAGCGCTCGCCGCGTTTGAGCGAACGATCGTATCCAATCAGTCTCCCTATGATCGCTACCATCGCGGCGGTGACGCAACGGCGATTTCGGACGCTGCGAAGCGCGGCGAGATGCTGTTCTTTCTCGACGGGCTCTCCTGCTTCCGGTGTCACGCCGGGCCGGACTTCACAGGCCGCCCGCATGATGAATACCACAACACTGCGCTTTACTCTCCTTATGCGGCGCCGAATCTCGGACTGGCGCTCTTCACGAAGCGCGCTGCCGATACGGGCAAGTTCAAAGCGCCAACGCTCCGCAACATCGCACTGACCGCTCCCTACATGCATGACGGCAGCGTCCCCACGCTCAGCGCCGTCCTCGACCATTACGCCGCGGGCGGGCGCGCCCACGGCAACGCGCAAAAAGACAACCTGATGACCGGCTTCGAGCTGACGCCGCTCAACCGCGCCGACCTCATCGCCTTCCTCGAAAGCCTCACCGACGAGTCGCTGATTCACAACCCCGCTCTGAGCAATCCCTGGTAAGTAAACTCAAGGTTGGCTCTCGCTCTCGATGCAGTTCTGACATACGTGAAGGGCGTCGGCCCGGCGCGGGCGGCGATGCTGCAGGCGCGCGGTCTGGAAACTGTCGAAGACCTGCTCCACTACTTCCCTTTCCGCTACGAAGACCGCAGCAATTTGAAGCCAATCTCGCAACTGGCGCCCGGCGAGCAGGCGACTGTGATCGCGGAAGTGAAATCGTCGAAGCTCTCCGCACTGCGCGGGCGCAAACTGGACATTCTCGAAGTGGTCTTCAGCGATTCCTCCGGTTCTACGCTGCGCGGCAAGTGGTTCCACGGCCGCTATATTGCCGATCGCCTGACAGAGGGGACGCGCGTCGCGCTGTTCGGCAAAATCGAATTCGACAACTACCGCGGCGAGATCCAGATGATGCACCCGGAGCATGAGATCCTTTCCGGCGAAGAAGACGATGGCGATTCGGCGCTCCACACCGGGCGCATCGTGCCGGTCTATGAAGCGGTCGGCAAGGTGAACACGCGCATTCTCCGGACTATCCTCCATCGCATCCTGGAGCAGATGCCGGATCTCGAAGATCATCTGCCCTCGCATATCGCGACGCGCCTGAAATTCCCCGGCAGGACCGATGCCGTTCGCGACGCCCACTTCCCTCCCCCCGGCACGCAGATCCGCATGCTGAACGCGTTCCGTTCGCCCGCCCAGTTCCGGCTGATCTTCGAAGAGTTCTTCTGGCTCGAATGCGGGCTCGAACTGAAGCGCCGCCGCGCGCGCATGATGCCGGGCATCGGGTTTCAACTCACCGACCGCGTTCGCGAGCAAATCGTCAAGCTGCTGCCGTTCAAACCCACGGGTGCGCAGAAGCGGGTGCTCAAAGAGATCGCGCAGGACATGGCGCATCCCAGCCCGATGAACCGGCTGATGCAGGGCGATGTGGGCAGCGGCAAAACGATCGTCGCCGCCGAAGCCGCAGTGATCGCGGTCGAGAACGGCTATCAGGTGGCGATCCTCGCGCCCACAGAAATTCTGGCGCAGCAACATTACTACTCGCTGAAGCCGCTGTTCCAGAAGCTCGGGTATGTGATCGCGCTGCTCACGGGCTCCTCCACCGCGCGCGAGAAACAGAAGCTGAAGGACATGCTGCGCGCCGGCATGATCCCGGTCGCAATCGGCACGCACGCGCTGATCGAGAAGGACGTGGAGTTCGCCAACCTGGGCTTCGTTATCATCGACGAGCAGCACCGCTTCGGCGTGATGCAGCGTTTCGAACTCGCGCGCAAAGGCGTGACGCCCGATGTACTGGTGATGACCGCAACGCCGATTCCGCGCACGCTCGCGATGACGATTTACGGCGACCTCGATATCTCGGTGATCGACGAGCTTCCGCCGGGCCGCCAGAAGATCGTGACGAAGCACTATGCCGAGCATCAGACCGAAATCGCGTACAGCGAGATGCGGCGCGAGATCGATAGCGGGCGTCAGGCGTACGTGGTCTATCCCGTGATCGAGGAATCGGAGACGCAGGCCATGAAGGCCGCACAGCAGATGTACGAGGAGCTCTCGACCGAAGTCTTCCCGGACGTGCCGGTCGGGTTGCTGCATGGCCGCTTGCCCTCTGCCGAGAAAGAAGCCGCGATGGATGCGTTCAAAAATCAACGCACGAAAATACTGGTCTCGACGACGGTGATCGAAGTCGGCGTGGACGTGCCGAACGCGACCGTGATGATCATCGAACAAGCCGAGCGCTTCGGACTCTCACAGCTCCACCAGCTTCGCGGTCGCGTGGGACGCGGCGGGGCGCAAAGCTACTGCATGCTGATCACGACGAAGCTCAACGACACGGGCAAGGAGCGCATCCGGACGATGGTCGATTCGACCGACGGCTTCAAGATCGCCGAGATGGATCTGAAGCTCCGCGGACCGGGCGAGTTCTTCGGGACGAAGCAGTCTGGCCTGCCATCACTGCGGATCGCCAACATCCTGCGCGACCCCGATATCCTGAGCAACGCGAAGCACGAGGCGAGGGCCTTCGTGGAAGAGCCGCCGTCGCAGGAAGCACTGGCTCGCGCGGTCGAATACATCAAGGGCCACTGGCAGCGGCGCTACGGCCTGGTGCAGGTAGGATAAGATTTCATGCGCGTCATCGCCGGCGAATTCCGTTCGCGCCAACTCCAATCGCTGCCTGGACTCGACGTACGGCCCACTTCGGACCGGCTGCGCGAGACACTCTTCAACATCCTTGCGCCGCGCATCAAAGGCAGCGTTTTTGTCGACGCCTATGCGGGAACGGGAGCAGTGGGGATTGAAGCGATCAGCCGCGGGGCGAAGCAGGCGGTGTTCATCGAGCGCAACCGGCAGGCGATCGAAACGATTCAGGCCAACCTGAAGGCCCTCGGGATTCGCGGGGCAGGCCGCATCATCAAGGGACCGGCGGCGCTCCATCTCGCTTCCATCAAGGCCGATATCGTATTCCTCGACCCGCCCTATCCGCTCGAAACGGAGTATCAGGCTGCGATGGACGTGCTGGCGGCGAATCCGCCGTCACTCGTGATCGTGCAGCATGCGGTTCGTTTTGCGCTTCCGGAGAAATTCGATTCGCTGGTCAGGACCAGAATCGTGAAACAGAGCGACAACGCGCTGAGCTTCTTCGCGCCGGCTAGCGGCCCGGACCACCACGACCAATCCCAGGACCGGGCTGCATCCCGCCCGGATTCATCCCACCCGGATTCATCCCACCCGGCGTCATCCCACCCGGATTCATCCCGCCAGGCATCATCCCGCCCGGCTGCATCGGATTGTTAGTTCCGCCGCGCCCCTGGCCTCCGCTCGCGCCGGCGGCGCCCATTGCGCCCTGGCCCTGACGAGTCGGGTCTTTGCTGATGTCGTAGACGAATTCCCACTCGTTGTACTTCGTGTGGTCGTTGACGGACTTGATACTGTCCGATTCCTTTTTACTGGCGACGCCCGCGATTCCCGCGCCGATGACATTCCCCTGTTGCTGCGCCGGCGCCGGGGACCCGAAACCGCTACTGGTTTGTCCTGACGACTGTCCCCCCGACGGCTGGATCTGCTGGATCGGCTGCCCCTGCTGCCCTTGTTGCAACTGCGAGGGCGCACCGGGAACGCTGGCCCCGCGCGGGCTCGTCAGGATTTGATTGATGAGATTGGCAGCGGCGCCCGGCGGACCGACTGGAGCTGCGGCGCCTTGCGGCAGGCCCTGCTGCACGGCGACGCCGCTCGGCATCGGACCGGGCGCGGCGCCTGGCATACCTGGCGGGACCGACGGCATACCGCCCGGCGGCATACCGCCCGGCATCATACCGGGCATCATACCAGGCATCGGCGAAATGCGTCCGGACGCGCCCGCGGCTCCGGCTGTGGGCGGCGTGTAAGTACCGGAATTATTCGCGGGAACGATGCGGCCATCAGGCAGCACCATGACGGGACCGTTGTAGCCCCCGGCGGCGCCGTTGGTCGATGGCTGAGAGTTGTTGCCGGAGTCGTCACCGCCTCCAGTACCTCCCGCGCCCGTACCGGAATCGCTGGGACGGCGGCGAGTGGCGAGGTTCGCGCCCGCACCCGACGTCGCCGGATCAAAGCTACTCGCAGTGAGACCGATATCCGTGATGAAATTCTGCGGCGCGCTCTTGTCCTTCTGGTCCTGGGGCTTCGAATCGACCGAGTCCGTGAGGACGCCACCGGGGCCGGCGTGAATGAAACGCCATTCGCTCTTGCCCGTCATCGGATCCACAAAGCGGCGGCGGAGGAAGCGCTGGCCGTTGGTGTTTTCGAGCTCCTCCATCGACGCGGGATAGCGATTGAACTTATGGACAAAGAGCGTCACGGCGCGCTGATATTCCCCGCCGCGATCGATCAGCAACTGCTCTTTATCGCGCTGGGCTTCGAACGAAACGCGGGGAATCTCCGTGTAGAGCGTGATCGCCACGATTGCCGCCATCGCGAAGATCATCAGCAGCGCGTAGCCGGATTCGGAATTGCGGGTCCGCTTCATGTCTGTCTAGCCGGGAGCGTCGGGTGGCAGACGAAGCGTCTGGGTATTCTTCGCCTGCGTATCTTCAATTTCGATCGTGCCGAGCGCGATCTTCACGATGCGATAGTGCTGCTTCACGGTCTGGTTTTCCGAGACCATCAGGATGTTATCGCCATCCAGGAGGAAGGCTCTCTTCAGCCCGTCCGCTTTCGAGACGACGTAGCCGTAGTATTTGAGATCGATCGGCGGAGGGGGCGGCGGTCCGGTCGGCACGTTATGCGTCACAGCCGAAGGCGGCGGCCCCTGATTCACGGGAATCTTCGGAACTTTGGACGGAATCGGCTGAACGGGCTTCGGCGGCGGAGGCGCCTGACCGAACTGGAACAGATTGCGCCCGGCTTCCGCCGGCTGGACGGCCTCCACCTTCGCGAGCAGTTCGAGGTGCAGTTCGGGATTGATGGACGCTGGATCGACCTTATCATCGGGCCGAGAACCCATCACGCGCGGCCGGAATTCGGAATTCAGCGCACGGGCGGAACGCTGCGTGGCGCGGCCGGAAGCCCCCGCAGCTACTCGGGAAGCCGTTACAGGAGCCGTACGCGGCACGGTAATGGTGACATCATTTGACGAGTTGTAAAAATAGTACGCAAGCCCCACCACCACAATGCCTGCGAGGATCGCGACCTTTTTGGGTTCGGCGCCGACGTTCATTGGGCTGCCTCCGGTTCCTCGCGAACGAATGTATTGATGCGGAAGACAGCATCGAGAACATCGCCTTTGGGCTGGGGCGCGACCTGTAGCGAATCGATCAGCAGAAAGCGCGGCGAGCGGTCGAATGCGTTCACCAGTTTCATGAGCTGCGGATAGCCGCCTTCGAACCCGGCGGTGATGGTGAGCATGGAAAGGTCGCTGCTGCCCTCAATCGGATCGGGCAGAGAGTAATTCACAGTGCCGATCTTCATTCCCGCGTCTTTTGCGATGCGATTGAGTTCCTCATCCAGAGGTCCGAACGTATGACGCCGGGGCGTCATGTAAGAGACTTCAAACTTGTTGCCCTGATCACGCCCGATATCCATGTTGCGGACGAGGCCGCGGCTCTTGTTCAGATGCTGCTGGGAGGAGCGGAATGTGGAACGCAGACTGGCGAGCTGCGCATCGAGATCGTTGGGCGATTCGCCCACCAGATGAAACGCGAAGGCCGCCACCACCAGATTGGCGGCGAGCAGAACGCCGAGCGCGGCGCGGACCAGCACCTGCGGCTCACGGAAGTTGAGATTAGAGCTTCTGATCATACGTCACCGTGAGATGGAATCGGTAGAGAGGGTCCGTCTGAGTGGGAGGGGTCCACGACGACTGGGTTACATCGCCGAAGAGACTGGAGAGCTCCACCTTCGAGATAAATCCGATGACGGGCTCCGGCGTCTGCGCCGCCACCGCCATATCGAGCGAGAGATCGCCTCGCCCATTCAGAGTGGGGCGGATCGAAACGATGCGTACGTCATAAGGCAGCACCGTCTGGAGATCGGAGAAGATGCGGGTCCAGCTTACCCCTTTGCGCTGGATCAGCGTATTGAAGAGCTGGCTGCGATAGAGGACGCTCGAATTTTCGGGCAGCCGCATTTTGGAATCGAGCTGCGCCTGCGCGGCGTTGGTCTTTGCAAGCTGGCGCTGCACCTGATCGATGGAGCGTCGCGATTCGGCCATGGCGCTGCGATCCGTAATCATCAAACCGACGAGCGCGATGAGCGTGATGCAGAGCAGGATACCCACCGCGGCTGAAGCCACGATGATCGGCCGGTCCCGGCGCATCGGTTCGGAAGCGAGATTGAGCTGAATTTTCATGCCGCGGCGGCCGTCCTTGTAGTGGGACGCGGATAGAGCGAGTAAAGGTATCCGGCGAGGCCGGGGTCGGTCTGCTGCACAACTTCGACAGGCATATCGAACTCGGCGGTCAGGCGAATTTCGGTGCGTGACGTATCGGCGCCGAAGCCGGCCAGATAGATACGGTCGGGTTTCACTTCGCCCTGATCCTCCACATAGATGCGCGTGGCGTAGAGACCCGCGATGACTTCATCCAGGAAGTCGACGGCGGAATCGGCATGCGAAGTGAGTTCCAGAGAACGCGCCAGCGTGAGAACGCCGTTGCTGACCGCGAGCACGGTGAGCGCGTAAGAATGCAGATGCGCGACCAGAAACGACCCATTCGGCGAGAGGAGTTCCAGCATCGCAAGCGCGGCGGGCATCACGACACCTGGCCGCAGTTTGGCGGCGCGAAATGGCGCTTCATACTGTGCGATCGTTCCGGCAGGCGCGAGCGCGACGATCACCTTATTACCCGGCTGAACGAACCAGGCCACCGAGGCGGTTTCGACATCGAACGGGACCGTCTTTTTGAGACGGAAACGAATGAGTGCGGCGCGCTCCTCTTCCTTTTCCGGCAGGGTGTCAAAGTCGAGCACGGAGAGTCGCATCGCATTATCCGGCAGGATGAGCGCGCATATCGGACGCCCGGATGGATGGGGCGCCAGCTTACGAACGATATCTTCAAACGCCGCCGGGTCCGCGATGTTTTCCTTCACGGGTGAAGGCACAACAACGCCTTCCGGAAGCGGCATGCGCTGCGCGACGGCGGGCGGACGCGTGCGCGACATTGCGATACTCGTGGCCGAAATTTCGAAGGCAAACTCCGGCGGCGGGTCCTTGAGGAACGACTGCATGGTATCGAGAAAACTCATTCGATAAAAGTCACCTTATTGATTTCGCGCAGGGTTGTGACGCCCATGCGCGCCTTCTCCACGGCCGATTCGCGGAGAAACGTCATGCCTTCTTCGCGCGCCGCGCGGCGGATTTCGGAGGACGGACGGCGGTCCAGAATCAGTTCGCGAATGCGGTCGCTCAGATCGAGCAGCTCGTGGATGGCGGTGCGGCCGCGGAAGCCTGTGCCGCCGCATTCGAAGCAGCCGGGGCCTTCCATGAAATCGATGTCGCGCCATTCCTCAGGATTCAGACCGCTTTCGAGCAGCACGGTTTCGGAATGGCGGACAGGACGCTTGCAGTGATCGCAGTTGAGACGAACGAGGCGCTGCGCCAGAATGCAGTTCAGGGCGGAGACGAAGTTGTAGGCTTCGACGCCGATATTCTGGAAGCGGCCGAGCACGTCGACCACGTTGTTGGCGTGGACCGTGGTGAAGACCAGGTGGCCTGTGAGCGCGGAGTTGATGGCGATCTGGGCGGTTTCCTGATCGCGAATTTCGCCGACCATGATCTTGTCGGGATCGTGACGCAGGATAGAGCGAAGGCCGCGCGCGAAGGTCAGTCCTTTTTTCTCATTGACCGGAATCTGCGTGATGCCCTTGAGCTGGTATTCGACGGGATCTTCAATGGTGATGATCTTGTCTTCGTCGTTCTTGATTTCGCTGAGAGCCGCGTAGAGCGTGGTCGTCTTGCCGGAACCAGTAGGGCCGGTCACCAGCACCATTCCGTACGGCTCGGAAATATAGCGGCGAAACTTCACCAGATCGTTGGGGCTGAAGCCGACGACGTCGAGAGAGAGTCGCGCGAACTTCTCGCTCATTGATTCCTTGTCCAGCACGCGGAGCACGGCGTCTTCGCCGTAGATGGTCGGCATGATGGAGACGCGGAAATCGATGAGGCGGGTCTTGTAGCGAACGCGGAAACGGCCATCCTGCGGGACGCGGCGCTCGGCGATATCGAGCTCGCTCATGACCTTGATGCGGGAAATGATGGTGGAGTGCCAGTCCTTCGCGATGGGCGGCATGGCGTAGTGCAGGACGCCGTCAATGCGGTATTTGATGACGACTTCCTGATCGCGCGATTCGATGTGAATATCGCTGGCGCGCCGCTCGAGCGCGTTGAAGATCGTTGTATCGACCAGCTTGATGACGGGCGCAATGTTGCTGTCACCCGAGGAGAGGCGGTCGATGGAGAGAGTTTCTTCCGGGTTATCTTCTTCGCCGACGACATCGAGCGCGAAGCCTTCGGTGACTTCATCGAGAACGCGCTGTGATTGCTCGGTCTTCTTGAGGAGGTCGGCAATCTGCGATGGAGTAGCGACGCGAATTTTCAGCTTGCGGTGGAGCAGCAGGCTGAGTTCGTCGATCGTGTTCAGGTTGCGCGGATCGGCGAGCGCGATTTCGAGGGTTCCGTTCTGCGCCTTGAGGGGCACAAAGTTGTAACGGAACATGAGATCGACGGGGATGGAGCGGAAGAGGTCGACGTCGATCGCGCCATCGCGCAGGTCAACGTATTCGCAGCGATAGCGCGCGGCGGTGGCCTGCGCGGACACGACTTCGCCCATCGCGCTTTGCGCGGCGTCGAGGACCGGAATGGGAGTTTTGGGCGTCATGATTATGCAGCGTTAGTGGATCGTATCCGCCAGCGAAAAGATGGGGAGGTAAAGGGCGATCAGAACGAACGCCACGAAGATTCCCATAAAGACCATGATCGCCGGTTCGATCAGTGAAAGCACGGCGGTCATTTTCGTGTTGACATCGGTTTCATAGAATTCGGCCACGCTCGAAAGCATTGCGGGCAGCGCGCCGGTGGATTCGCCGACCTCAATCATGTCAACGGAGAGCGGCGGGAAGATGCCGGTCGCGGAAAGCGAAGAGGAAAGCGCCTGGCCTTCGCGGACGGTGCGGCCCGCTTTCGCAATGGTTTTGCTGAGCAGCGGCGTGCCAAGCGAATCGGCGGAAGTTTCAAGACCCTGGACGAGCGGGATACCGCCGGTGAGCAGCGTGCTGAGCACGCGCGAGAACTGGGCGATCTGGTATTTGATCCAGATATCGCCGAGGACGGGAATTTTGATGCGGACGCGATCGATCTTTTCACGAGCGGATTCGCCGCGCGACCAGGCGTAGAACAGAAATCCAAAGACGGCGATGCCCGCGGCCCAGGCGAGCACGTAAGTGCGGGCGGTGGTGCCGATGGAAATCAGCAGCGTGGTCATGGAGGGGAGCTGCGCGCCCATGCTTTCGTACAGAGACGCGAAGCTCGGCACGACGTAGGTGACCAGGAAAACCATCAGACAAATGACAAGGACAATCAGGGCGCAGGGATAGATCAGCGAGACGATGATCTTCTTGCGGACGCCGAGCGCGAGCTTCTGGTAGTTGACGTAGCGCTCGAGGACCTCCACCAGGCTGCCCGATTTCTCGCCGGCCATCACCGAGGTGACGTAGATTTTAGGAAAAATTTCCTGATTGCGGAAGGCGTCTGAGAGGAGCGCGCCTTTACGGACGTCTTCGCGGACGCTGTTGATGTAGGGGCGGAGTTTGGGGTCGGTAAGGCGTTCGGCGAGGAGGTCGAGCGATTTCAGAATGGGCAGCCCGGCGCGGATGAGCGTGACGAACTGCTGGTTGAAGATGAGAAATTTTTCGAGATTGAGGCGCTTGCCTGTGCCGGGCACGCGGAGGTTGGAGGCGAAACCTTCTTTGGCGTGGACGTTATAGACCAGGTAGCCCTGGCGCGAGTAGCGCTCGCGCACTTCGTGATCGGACGTGCCCTGAACGACCTGGTTGTGGACGCGACCGCTGGCGTCGGCGTACTGGAGCTGGAAGTCGGCCATGGTTAGGGCTGGGCCTCCACGACTTCCGTGCCCGCGGGAGGGGTGAAGACGAACTGATTCGGGGTTGTGGGCGCGTTCAGTTTCTCGTTCGAGAAGGTGTATTCGAGTTTGGACTGGTCGGCGTTGGTGACGCGAATCTGGTGGATCTGGCCATCCGGCGCGGCGAGGAATTCGACCTGGGTGTAGGGCAGGTTCTGGTTCTTCGCGAGGGCGAGGATCCATTCGGCGCCGTTCGCGTCCTTGTGGGTTTCGAAGGACTTGAAGTCGCGGTGGAAATCGAGTTTGCCGAGGAGGAAGGCGAGCGGGGCTCGCATGTCGTCGGACGTTTTCAAGGGCGCCTTTTCCGCGCGGTGGTTTTCGGGGGTGTAGAGCCAGGCGTTTTTGCCGTCGGCGAGGAAGAGCTTGCCCGCCGGGCTGGAATATTCCCAGCGCATGCGGCCGGGTTTGCGGAGGTAAAGGACGCCGGATTCATTCTGGGCTGGGCGGTGGGCGGTGACGTAAAGCTCGGAAAAATCGAGCTTTAGGGAATTGGCGTGGTTGTAGTGGTTTTCGATGGATTTGAGGGTCTCGTCAAGGCTGGGGGTGGCGGCGGGGGCAAGAAGGGCCGCGAGGGTGAGGATAGGGACAATTCGAACCGCCAGACGGATCACAAAGCTTTGACGATCAAGAGGTTTCAAACGTGCAGACCGGCGCGAGGCTGGTTTGGGGGCGATTCGCAAAAACGAACCCAATTTGGCGATCGATGGCTGGGTGAGATTCGAAAAAACGAAGCCAATTGGGGAGGGGTGCATGCCCCGTTGGTCTCCCCGTTGAGCCATGGCTCATTGTACCGCGCGGGTCCAGTGTTCAGCAGTTAAGTTATTGAATTTGTTAGATCATTTTCTTGAACAGAGGGGCGACGGGGAGTCCAAATTGGAGGAAATGCGTTCGCGTTCGAGTTCGTCACGGAAGTTCAGATCCAAGGAATCGCACGACCGCGAATCTAATACCCTTTCCTTTTTCGGGCGTTGACATACCTGACACATTCAAAACGGAGCGGCGCAAGCAGAGTTGGTCTCTGGCGACATAAGGAGCAAAGTAGTCTGGCAACCAACCGGTCAATTTGCTCGCCGATCAAGTGGCCCCCATCGTGGCGTGAACGCCGTCAACATTATGCGTGTGCGAAGCATATCAGTGCCGGGGATTCATAAGCTCTACAGCGTTTGACCCTTTACTTCTTCACCGCTAATTCGAAATGCACGCCCTCCGTCTTTTGCAAGGCGGAAAGAATGCTCGCGAGATTAGCGGCGGAGGGGCTGCCCGTGGGGCTCAGCATTCGCATCAGGCTCTTGACGGGTATATTCGTCTGATCTTCCAGATCCTGAAAGCCAAGCGTCGCGTTGACGTAGTCACGTAAGACCGCTTTGCCGGTCGCAAGATCGTCGTTGAGAATGCATTCGACGCCTTCACGTAACAGAGCCTGACGGAATTTCGCGTCGCGTTGCGCCCGCGCCCGGATGGTGTCTTTGAAATCGTGGGTAAGCGGCATTAGTGAATCTCCTGTTTCTTTCTCCGTTTATAGTCGGCCCAGCATATTTGAGCCTCTTCAATGTCTTTGCTCTGCCGCTTCTTCGTGCCGCCGCCCAGCAGGATGACGATACGATCGCCGTCCCTGCCAAAATAGATCCTGTAGCCCGGACCGAAATCGATCTTGTATTCGTAGACGCCAGATCCAACGCCTTTCGCCCGGGAGAAATTTTCTAACTCCATGCGCGTCAGAGCGATAGACACTTTGGCAGCGGCTGGCTCAGTGAGTTCCTCGAACCACATAGCGAAGCGTCGATTGCCGCGATCGTCAATGTAGGCCCGGAGCTCAATCATTCTTCTAATAGTAACATATTGGTTACCACTATCGAGGCGGCGATCGGCATAGGAGGCTATAGAAAACACGTGGCTATTCAGGTTTGAGGAATTTCGGGGCTATCACGGGGATTCGGAATTGTAGACGTCGCCAGCGAACACGAAATCGTTCGGGCAATATTGGGCTGAGCACGGGCCGGCCGGCGCCCGACTTACCACTCCGGGATCCTTCGCGATGACGGTCGGGCAGGCTCGCGCGGCGGAATCGGTTGCCGGCCGCCCTGCTCCCATTCCTGTAGTGCCCGCCTGCTGATGTGATATGCGCGAGCGAATTCGGTCTGCGACATCTTCACTCGTTTGCGGATCGGGCTGACCGTCCACTCTTTCGATCTATACCGCAACGCGGTATAGATCGACTCCGACGGAACACTGGTCAAGCGCAACTGGTCAAGCGCAACTTGACATACGATGCACGGTTCGCTACGTTAGGGAAAGTCTTGATGGCGATGGAGTTCGCCATAACCGCCTTCCTTTACCGGTAAGCGCTGATGACTCCTACGAGATACGTAGGAGGAGTGTTTTCAGCCTGATGCGCCGGATCAAACAGTCAGAACAATTTCATCTCCTTGCCGACCTGCTTCGTTGGTTGTGTATTGCGGTCGCCGTCGGCGCGCTCGCGGGATCAGCGTCCGCGCTCCTGCTCGTTACGTTGAGCATCTCCACTGACATCCGGGAATCTCATCGGTGGATCATTGCACTTTTGCCGCTGGCGGGACTTGTTGTCGGATTTCTCTATCTGAAATATGGAAAGTCGGTCGAAGCCGGCAATAACCTTCTTCTCGAGGAAATTCATAACCCGCAGGCGGTGATTCCCGCGCGGATGACGCCGCTTGTTTTGTTTGGAACCGCGATGAGCCATCTGTTTGGAGGATCGGCCGGTCGGGAAGGCACCGCGCTGCAGATGGGCGCGTCACTGGCGGATCAGCTCAGCAAACCATTGCGGCTCGGACCGGAGGATCGCCGCATCCTGTTGATGTCCGGCATCAGCGCTGGATTCGGGTCGGTTTTCGGAACGCCGCTGGCGGGCGCAGTTTTTGGCCTGGAGGTTCTCGCCTTCGGACGTCTGAACTACAACGCCCTGTTCCCGTGCATGATGGCAGCGTTCATCGGCGATCTGGTGACGAGGGCGTGGGGAATTCACCATACGATCTACCGCGTTTCGCAGTCGGCGCCCATGAGCGCAGAAAGTCTGCTCTCCACAATCGCGGCTGGTATTGCGTTCGGGCTAACCGCGATGGTGTTTGCGAAAATGACGCACGCGATTGCACACTGGTTCAGGAAACATATTGGGTGGGCTCCGGCGCGTCCTGTTGTGGGCGGAGCGATCGTGGCGCTCGCGACATTGCTGATCGGAACCACCCGGTATTCGGGACTCGGCATACCAACCATTTTGGCGGCATTCAGCTCGCATCTGAACCCCTGGGACTTCGCGGCGAAACTGATTTTTACCGCCGTTACTCTTGGATCCGGCTTCAAAGGCGGCGAGGTCACGCCGCTCTTTTTCATTGGCGCCACACTGGGCAACGCGCTTTCGGGCGTGCTGCCGCTGCCCCCGTCGCTGCTGGCGGGTATGGGTTTTGTCGCGGTATTCGCGGGCGCGGCCAACACGCCGATTGCTTCGGCGCTGATGGCACTTGAACTATTTGGATCCGAGGCAGGGGCGTTCGCAGCTATTGCGTGCGTGGTCAGTTATCTTTTTTCCGGACACGCGGGAATCTACCAGGCGCAGAGGATCGGCAGCAGCAAACATCGGGCTTTCGTGCATGAGGAGGGTCTCAGCCTTGCATCGGCCAATACGGCGCGGCTCTCCCCTCGCACTAGTGCGGATGAGGCGTTCACGAATTCCGGAAAGGACCACGAGATACTTTGAAAAAGCATTTCAGCATTCTGCGGCTCTACTTTTGCGCATCGGACAATGTGAGTCGCAAAAAGGGATGGCGCGGCGTTTTTCCGATACCGCTGGGCCGTCATCTTCTTTCGGCAGCTCGCGAGGCGGGCGTGGAGCAGGCGATTCTGCATCGGGTGGAGGGTGGTTATCTCAAAGGACACGGCCTGGAGTGGGACCATCCGGAGCGCGTTGCTCCGAAACTGCCGCAGGTGCTCGAACTGATGGGGGACGAGAAGGTGCTGCAGAGCTTCGTCGCCGTGAATCAGGAATTGCTGAAGCCGGTGCGTGTGGTGATGCTTCGCGCGGAGGAACTGGCGAGTTAGTTGGGAGCGGGCGTGGTGTCGACGTGATCGACGATCAGCGTGTTCACGGGCGTGGTCTCCTTTTGTAAAGTGAGGCCAAGTTGCGATTCGAGCGCGGCGATGAACATTTCGGCGTCGGGCGGTTTCCCCGTGGCATCTGGCGCGCCGGCGTCGGGCTTGATCAGCAAATTGATGTCGTAGTAGCCGTCAAGCCCGGTGTTGTCGAGGACCATGCGGTCAAAGACGAAGTTGTTGTTCAGATATTGAACGAGCTTCGAGATCGTGATTCCGAAAGGCGCCTTGGGGGAACTGGATGGCAGACGATCGTGCAGGCTCCAGCCATCCGGTCCGTTGCTGACACTCATGGTGAGCG
>DASYCD010000003.1:0-10421 GCA_036500405.1 Bryobacteraceae bacterium | reverse complement strand
GCACTTCGAGACAGACCGTCAGATACATCGGCTGCTGCGGAATGCCGTCCCACGAGGCGAAACGCTCGACGCCATCCACGGACCAGACGATTTTCTCCTCGTCCCACTCGGCGGCCACCGTGTGAAAGCCGTTTGAAAGATCGACGCCGTCCCAGGAGCCGCTGTAATCGCGATCGAGATTGGTTTCGGTCCAGCGGTTCGCAAACAGAGTGCTTGAAGGATTCCCTCCGGCCGCACCCATGACGTCGATGGAAGGCTGGTCAGCCGCGCCCAGCGGAAGAAGTCGGAAAAGTGGTTCGAGACCGGCGCCGGCTGGCATCCGAAAGCGAATTTCGAAACGCCCGAACTTCTGGGCGAATGCGCCAAGCGTCGTCATCATTCCGGATGTGTAGCCGTCCGCCGTCTTCGCGGCCGTCAGATGCGCTTCGCCGCCGGAAATCGCGATGGCGCCCGGTATCCACGTCTGTTGTCCCTCAAAAACGACTTTGCCCGGCGCGTGCGGCGACCATTTGTCATAATTGATCGAGGGGGAATTAAATTCCTCATCAAACTTTAAATTCCAACCCGGTGGAAGGGTTTCAACCGGTTTAGCGATCTCTTTTTTACGCGTTTGGCCAAAAAATGGGCGCGCAATTACAATCAGCAGGAATAAAGCAGGCATCAGCGCAACCTTTTGGAAACAAGAGCGTTTCATGTAGCACCCCATGCCTGCGTTTGACTGTAACAAATTCGCATCTGATGTAACCTTTAGATAATATGCGTATTCTTGTCGTAGAAGACGAACGGCGCATTGCGGACTTTCTGGGACGGGGTCTTCAGGGAGCGGGTTATGCCATTGATGTGGCGCCCGATGGCGCTACTGCCATTCAGTTTACGCATGATACCGATTACGATCTTGTGATTCTCGATCTGATGCTGCCCGACATGGACGGGCTGAAGGTGCTGGAACGGATTCGTGGCCGTCAGAATGGTCCTCCAGTGCTGATTTTGAGCGCGCGCGGGCAACTGGATGACCGGGTGAAGGGCCTGGAGCACGGCGCCGACGATTATCTGACTAAGCCTTTCGCCTTCGTGGAACTCCTGGCGCGGGTTCGCGCGTTGCTGCGGCGCGGTCAGCCGACACCCGAACGCCTGCAGGTGGGCGATCTGGTGGTCGACAGCCTGCGGCGTAAAGTCACGCGCGGCAACGAGACGATCGATCTTGCCCCGAAGGAATTCGGCATCCTCGAATACATGATGCGGAACAAGGGGCGTCCGCTCAGCCGCACCATGATTGTGGAGCATGTCTGGGATATGGATTATGACGGCCTCACGAACATTGTCGACGTGTATATCAGACATCTACGCAGCAAAATCGACGACCGTTTCCAGGACAAGCTGATCCACACGATTCGCGGGATCGGCTACATGATTGAAGCCC
Source organism: Bryobacteraceae bacterium (assembly GCA_036500405.1). Taxonomy (GTDB): domain Bacteria; phylum Acidobacteriota; class Terriglobia; order Bryobacterales; family Bryobacteraceae; genus BOG-234. Next base: position 9,001 of record DASYCD010000003.1, on the reverse strand, counting down.
CGGAGAAGTCTGCTTCGGCCAATCGCCCGGGCGGCGATCCCATTCCGGCCTCTCTCTGACGCTGCTACAGTAGTCAGCGAGAGGGCTTTCTGGCGAAGCGCAAGCACATCGCGCGGGGTCTGCGGTTTACGCTGACCGCGGTCTATACAGCCATTTTCACGCTGCTCCTGGTGGGCGTCACGCTGGTATTTCGTGGGGCGCTGCAGAGCAGTCTGCGCGATCAGTCCCGGGACGATCTGGACCAGACATGGGCGGCCGTGAAAACCGGCGGACTCCGCATTGAAGGTCCGGAAGATCACCTGAACTGGTATTTCGACGAGCACGACTCGGACGAAAACAGCATGAAGGCGCGCATCATGAAAGTCTTCATGGTTGCCGACGCAAACGGCGGGATTAAGGCGGCATCGAATATCTACCAGTCGCTGGGTTATGACAGCCCGCAATATATTCGGCAAACTCTGACGTCCACGGTTCCGCAATTGCGCGTCAAGACAGCCGGGGGCGTTCCTTATCTGATCCGGTCGAGCTACATGCTCAATGAAGACGGTGATCGCAAGTTCTATGTGGCGATTGGCGAGTCCCTCGCGCCGGATAACAAGCTGCTGGGCAGCTTCGACCTGCTTTTTCTCGCTCTGATTCCGCTGGTAGTTGCGCTGGGAGGCGGCGCCGGCTGGATGGTGGCGGGGCGTTCGCTGAAGCCCGTAATGGACATCGCGGCCGCAGCGCAGCGAATAAGCGGTTCCAATCTCAGCCTGAGGATTCCGGAACGAAAAGCGAAGGACGAGCTGGAATATCTGGTGGAGACGTTTAACGCCATGATTTCGCGTCTGGAGCAGAATTTTATTCAGGTGCGCCAGTTTTCGACCGACGTTTCGCACGAGCTGCGGACGCCGATCACGATCATCCGTGGGCAGCTGGAAGTGGCGCTTTTCACGGCGCAAACGGCGGAGCAGTATCGCGACGCCATTATCATTGCGCTCGGCGACGTGGAGCGACTCTCGCAGATTGTGCGGGCACTGCTGCTGCTTTCCCAGGCGGAAACCGGGCAGGTGGTTCTGCAACTGCAGCCTCTTGATCTTTCTGAAACGGCGCGCAACATTACCGAACAGTTTGAAATTCCGGCGGAAGGCGCCGGGGTGCACATCTCCTTTCATGCCGCGAGCGCTAACTGCGTGGGCGAATTCGATCGCGTGCAGATCGAGCGCATGCTCTCCAACCTGATTTCGAATGCGGTGAAGTTTACGCCTTCGGGCGGCGAGGTTCGGGTCACGATAGGGCGAGTAGCGGAGCAGGCCGAAATCGTAGTGGCCGATACCGGGCAGGGCATCGCGCCCGAACATCTCCCACACATCTTTGACCGTTTCTATCGCGTTCGGGGCAAGGAAGACCAGGCATCGCCTGAAAAGGGTCTTGGGCTGGGATTAAGCTTCGTAAACTGGATCGTCAAGGCTCATCAGGGCACAATTGACGTGAAAAGCGAGCGGGGAAAGGGGACAACATTCACCGTTCGTCTGCCATTCCGCTCACAGCCTGTTATCCCAAGCGTGCCTGAAAATACTGCGGCTGACTTGATTAAGTCAGTTTAATCACGCAGGCGCGCAGAATCCCTCGTCCAAAGACTATTCTGGTAACGATGAGCCGATTCCTCATCACGCTCGTTCTGGTATTGGCGTCGGCCGTGGTTGGGCTGGGGCAGGCCTCTGCTTCGAAGGCGACGGCGGAAGGCGATATATTTTCAGGAACGGTAACGGCGGCCGCTGCGGATAAGATCACGGTTGTCCGCAAGGTGCCGGCGAGAGCGGATGAATCGCGCGATTTCGCGGTCGATAATAGCACGAAAGTCGAGGGACGCCTGCGAGTCAATGCGCGGGTTTCGGTCCGCTTTAAGACCGGGGATGATGGCATTTCTCACGCCCTGCGCGTCATCGTCCGCAGCGACACAAAAATAACAGGCGGCTCCGGAACCCCGAAGCCGCCTGTATCGAAGAAATAACTTCCTATTTTTCGGTTAGTGCCGCGACGCCGGGCAGAGTTTGTCCGGAGAGAAATTCGAGCGACGCGCCACCGCCGGTCGAGACGTGCGAGATCTTATCCGTCAGACCGGCTGTCTTGATGGCCTTTTCGGAATCGCCACCGCCGACGACGGAAGTCGCGCCTGAAGTGGCCACCGCGTGCGCCAGCGCCATGGTGCCTTTATCGAATGGCGGCTTCTCGAAGACGCCCATCGGGCCGTTCCAGATGATGGTCTTTGCGCCCTTGACGATGCCTTCGTAAAGCTCGACAGTCTTCGGGCCGATATCGAGCGCCATCTTGTCGGCCGGGATTTCGGTCACGGCCTCGTTCTCGGCGCCTTCCTTGAATTCGGCCGCTACGACGTGATCGACCGGCAGCACCAACTTGTCGCCGAACTGCTTCAGCAGGCTTTTCGCGAGTTCGAGCTTGTCGTCTTCCACCATCGACTTGCCGATCGGCTGTCCCTGGGACTTCAGGAACGTGTAAGCCATTGCGCCGCCGATGAGAACTTTATCGACGGTCTTCGCCATGTTCTCGATGACTTCGATTTTGTCCGAAACTTTCGCGCCACCGAGAATGGCAACCGAAGGCCGCGCCGGATTGGCCGTGACGAGCGTGAGGTATTCGAGTTCCTTATCCATCAAAAGGCCGGCCGCCGCCTGTTTCACGTAAGCGATCATGCCTTCAGTGGAAGCGTGGGCGCGGTGCGCGGAACCGAATGCGTCGTTCACATAAACGTCGCAGAGCTTCGCCAGTTGCTGCGCAAATCCAGGATCATTGGCTTCTTCTTCCGCGTGGAAGCGGAGATTTTCGAGCAGCAGAACGCCGCCAGGCGCGGGCAGAAGCTTTTCCACTTCGGGGCCGATGCAATCGGGCGCCAGCGTGACGGGCTTGCCAAGAAGCTCTTCCAGCTTCTTCGCCACCGGCTTCATGCTCATTTCGGCGTTGGGTTTGCCTTTGGGACGTCCCAGGTGAGACGCGAGGATGACGCCTGCGCCTTGTTCGAGTGCGTACTTAATTGTGGGCAGCGAAGCGCGAATGCGTTTGTCGCTGGTGATTTCCTGACCCGCGTTGGCCAGAGGAACATTGAAGTCCACGCGAATGAAGACACGCTTGCCTTTGAGATCTAAATCTTTAATCGAGAGTTTTGCCATGGGGTGAAAATCTGAGCTTATCACCCGATGTTTAACCCTCGATGTCTCAGGTTTTTACGTTTGGCAGTGAGTGGGGGATCGTTTGAAGTCCCGCGAGTTTGTAGGCCAGGATCAGTGCGCCCGCGGCTGGACTGCGGCGCGGCGCTTCGGTTTCGGCGTCGCCATCGAGCGTGATGAGCGTGCGGAAGCGATCGAGCAGAATCGCGCTCTGGAAAACGCCGCCGACGTGCGCGATACGAACCCTGCCCTCGCTCCAGAGTTGCCGCCGTACCGCCGCCGCGAGCAGCGCCAGTTGCTGTGCGGACTGGCGGAGAATGTCCGCCGCGAGGGGATCGCCTTCGCTCGCGATACGATCTACCGCCATTGCCATCTCGGCGACGCGGGCGCGCGGCCATTCCGTGGTGTAGAGGAGATGGAGGGCGTTGTTAGCGTCGGTGGCGCCGGTGAGTTCGATGACCGCCGGCGTCAGCGCGGTGCGCGGTCCCCAGCCTTCGTGCTCGCGCAGGGCGGCGCGTACGGCCTGGCGCGCGATATCGAAACCGCCGCCTTCGTCGCCATAGATGTAGCCCCAGCCGCCCGCGCGCGTGGCTTCGCCGTGGACATTTTCGCCATAGGCGATGGAGCCGGTGCCTGCGATCACGATGATGCCGGGTTCGCCTTCGAGCGCGCCGGCGAGCGCGATCTTTGCGTCGTGCGTGACGTTCAGACGGTCAGCGTCGATCAGTTCGGCGAGCAACCCGGCTTTGTCATCCGGTCCGCCGCTCATCCCGAGAACAGCGGCTTTGAAGTGAGGCCGGGTTGCCGGATCGAAACCGGCGCGTGCGGCGGCCTGCGAAAGGCATTGCCCCATCACGCGAAGGAATTTCGCGCGGCCTTCCGCGGCGCCCACGTGATTGCAGGGGCCCGCGGTGGCCCAGCCCGCGATGCGTCCGGTTTCGTCGCCGATCACCGCGACTGTGCTCGATTGTCCGCCGTCTACGCCGAGTAAATATTCGCTCATTGGATTTCAAACAGCCAGTACGGACCGCGGCTGACAACCTTCACGAGGCCCCAACTCCCCGGATCGCTCTGAAGATCCTGAGCGATCCAGCCATTAGCATTGATCAACAGATAGTCGATGCCCATTGCTTTTACGGTAGCGGTTGCGAGGCGGCGGTAGTTGGACGGCTCCGGAACGTCGAGTGTTTCGAGGTGTGAAGAAATCCCATCGAGCGCGATTTCGGTGTGCGGTTCGTTATGGGGGCCGAGCAGTTCGGTGCGATCGATCGTTATCGGGCGAGCGAAATTCACGTCAATCGACATGCCGGGGTGAATCGCATCCCAGGAACGCCAGCGCGTCGCGGGATTGCGATCGAACGCGAGACCGATGTCCCAGGGATATGAAGACGCCGCGTATCGCCAGGATTTTTCCGGCGCGATTTCTTCACTTCCGTGGAAGAAGCGCATTTCGGCGATACTCCACATCTCACCTGAGCCGCCCGCTTTCTGAAGGAGACGGAGATGCGTGAGTTCGCGCGCGGGAAATGTGTAGCGCAGATCCTGGGTAGGGCTATTGCCCGCAGTGGGCGAGTAGAGAATATCCTGGATCCGTTCCCCTTCGGCGGAATAGTAATTGGTCAGAACCTTCGTTTTCGAATAGGCCTCGGCTACTGCTTCGGTCGTCCAGACCCGTTTACCGTCGGGAACATATTGATCGAGCATGCGGGCCGTGATCCAGGAATCGGAGTTCTTCGAGAGAAATTCATCCTGCGGGATGATGCCGAGCGCGGCTTTCCATGGCATGCCGGTGATCTGCCAGAGGCCGCGAATTGCGTAGGATTGAGTCACGTTTGGCCACGCGAGAACGGCGGCCACTAGGACGAGCGCGATTCGAAGGTGGTGAGAGAACTCGAACGCCAGCGCAATTCCGAGTGCGGCGAAAGGAAGCACCGGCAGCAGAAAACGCGCGCCGATATTGCCGGGGTAGGGAAGAAGAAAAAAGGCGCCCGCCAGCAGAATACGGCGTCCTTCGCGGGAGCGGAGGCCGAGCAGCGCGATTGGCGTCAGCAGGAACAATGGACCGAGTACTCCGCCGAATTGTCCTCGCACCATCAGGCCCCAGAACAGCGGCTTCAGGTTCGGAAGATCGTAGGTGCGGAAGTAGTGCCGGTAATCGTCTTCGAAGCTGATGTGCGTGTAAGGATTCGGGAACAGGCGGTTGTAAAACGGCGCCACGGGGTTGTGCAGCCAGAGCCAGTCGCGGATGAGCCATGGCGCCGCCATCATGAGCATCAGGCTGGCGGCGATTGCGAAGGCCATTGCCGTTTCGCGCCGCCTGTGACGCAGGTAGTCCCAGGCCAGCACCGCCAGCACATAGAGGCCCGCCGAGAAGCCGGTGTATTTGATGGCGAAGCAGAAGCCTGTGATCAGACCGATGGGAACGATGAGCGCGAGCCGCCGGTTCTCGCGCCAGATTTCGAGTAGATAGAAAACCGCAAATCCGCAGGCGGCGAGGGCAATGTCGTTGTATGCGCTCACGCCGTCTACGGCCGCGAGAGGCGAGAGGAAGAAAAACAGCCCGGCGCATGCGCCCATCGCCGGCTTTCCGATCCGCCGTCCATAGGCGAACATGAGCAGCGGCAACGCGAATAGAAAGCAGCAGTGAAGTGTTGCGGCGGCGGGGTGGCGTCCGAGCGAAAATGCGAACAGGTAGAGCATTTCCACGCCTTGTGAAAGGCTGGCGTACATGTTCGTCGTGATTCGCTCGAAGCCATGCTGGCGGAAAAAGCGATAGACGTTGCCGAGGTGATAGGCCTGGCCGTCCGGGCTGTGTTCCGGCGCCAGACTGTTTGAGAGATAGAGGAGCGTGAAGAGAGCGGCCAGAACGGCGAAAATCCGGCGCTGGATCGCGGGCAGTTGAACCGGCGCCTCTGCCGTCGGCGCTATGGCGAATTTCCAGTTGAGAGCGAGGGCTACAAATCCGATCGCCCAGAACACGGGCACATAAGCCAGATTTGCCGCGCAGAGGAAGAAAATCAGGAAGCTGAGCAGCGCCGCGCCGGCGACACTCGCCAGCAGTTCGTACTCGAGGCGGCGCAGTTCGATCCGCAACCGCGTGAAGAGCAGCCGCCCGATTGACCACGAAGCAGCCGCCGTGAGCGCCGCGCCGAAGAGGATCGAAAGCAGATGCCGCACGCAGATCTACCGCTTGCCGTTGAGACGAAGCGACGCGCGCAGGATACTGCGCCGGATGCTGTCGCTCAGATCGAGCTCATCCCATTCATCCTGATGGACCCAGGCGACCTTCGGAGCTTCGGGCGTGATCTCAAACTTGTCCGTCGCGGCGCGAAAGGACCAGATCAGGTCGTGGTGCAAGTGGTAAGGCGTTTGCTCCTTCGGCGGGATGCCGTGAACGTCAATCCCGGCGAGAAACGTCTGGAACTTCTTATCGAGCTGAACGCGGGTTTCCTCTTCGGCTTCGCGCGCGGCGGTCATGTCGAGCGAGGGATCTTCCTGCTCCACATGCCCACCGGGCAACAGCCAGCGTTTCAGGCGATGATGATCGATCGCGAGCACGCGCGGTTCACGTGGGTGAAAGATGAGCGCGGTGCAGGTGATATGTCCCGGCCAGTATTGCCGCGCCGAAAACGGCTTTGTGCCGTGCTCCAGGAGGCAGAGCACCAGGTCTTTGCTCTTGGACGCGAGGCCGTCATCGCCCGGATCAAATCCGGACACAAGCCGGACCACTTCTTTTTTCGAAAAGAGCACGGTCATTGTCCCCGCGTATTAAATTCCGGCTGCTTCATACTGTTCGAAACGCGCAATGGCTTTGCTCCACCCGGCGGTGTCGCGCGGCTCGTAGACATCCACCGGGAACGAGCGATCCACGATGGCGCGCATGTCTTCGAGCGAACTCGCCGCGCCTGTCGCCAGCATCTGAACGCCGATATTTCCGAGCACCGCGGCTTCCGTGGGACCGGCGAGAACGCGGCGCCCTGTCGCATCGGCCGTGAGCTGATTGAGCAGCCTGCTCTTTGAGCCGCCGCCAATCACGCGAATCTCTTCGATCTGGTTTCCCGTGACTGTCGTCATATTGGCCAGAATTCCGCGATATTTCAACGCCAGGCTTTCGAGAATGGCGCGCGTGTAAGCGCCGGGTGAATCGGGCGTCGGTTGGTCCGTCTTGCGGCAAAACTCGTCGATTGCGGCTGTCATATCGTGCGGGCTCAGGAAGAGGCCGCTATCCGGCGTTACGATGCTGCGGAACGGTTCGGCTTTCGACGCTTCGCCGGTCAGTTGCGCGTAATCGTATTCTTTACCCCCAGCGATCCAGCAGCGGCGGCAGCACTGGAGCATCCACAAGCCCATCACGTTTTTCAGCAGCCGCGTGGTGCCGCAGACGCCGCCTTCATTGGTGAAGTTGAACTTCATCGCGTCATCGCTCAGTACGGGTGCGGTGAGCTCGGTTCCGATCAAACTCCAGGTTCCGGAACTGATGAATGCCGCGTTGCCACGCGCTGTAATGGCCGCAACCGCTGACGCCGTATCGTGCGATCCGGGCGCAATCACGGGAGTTCCCTCGAGCGCCTTGTTGCGCGAAACATCCGGCAGTAGATGCCCGACGACGCTGCCGGCTTCCACGATTTCCGCCGGAAGCCGCGAAGGCAGTCCGAGTTGTTCGAGCAGATCGACAGCCCATTTTCGCGTCACGGGATTCATGAACTGCGTGGTGCTGGCATCGGTGTATTCGCACACGGCGTTGCCGGTCATCCAGTAATGGAAAAGATCCGGCATCATGATCAGCTTCTCGGCGGCCGCCAGAATATTGGGCGTGTCGCGCTGCGCAGCATAGAGCTGATAGAGCGTGTTGATCGCCATAAGCTGAATGCCGGTGGCGCGGTAAATATCGGCGCGCGAGATTTTCGTCAGAACCTCGTCATATGCCGAAAGACTGCGCGGATCTCTATAGTGATACGGATTCTGCAGCAGCTCGCCTTTCTGGCCGAGCAGCGCGTAATCGACGCCCCAGGCGTCCACGCCGATGCCCGCCAGCTTCGGCAGATCCGCGCCGGAGAGGGCCTTCCGCATCTCGTGCCAAATGCGCGGGGCGTCCCAGTGCATGGAGCCGCCGTATTCCACCGGCTCATTCGGGAAGCGGTGAATTTCCTCAATGCCGAGCCTTCCATCCTGAAGCGAGCCCAGAAAAGCGCGCCCGCTTTCGGCGCCGAGATCGAAGGCGAGCCAGGTCGCGGTGTTGGTCTTTGCGGACATGAGTTTACGTGACGAAAACTCAGTGTAGTACAGGGCGCGGTGGCCGGGTTGCGTATCATAGGGATCAAATGTTGAGCCTTTCCCGTTACTCCTTCGGCGTGGGCGATCGATTCGCGCATCAGGCGCGGGCACAGCTTCGCGCCTTCGTTCTTGCATCGGAGCAGAATGTCGATTTAGTTCCTGTCTGGAATAAATCCAACCGCGAACATACGTTTATCGGCACCGAGCCCTCGAGCGTTCTGCATGCCGCTCAGAAAGCCGTCAAAGAGCTGGATTGGAAGAAGCCCTGGCACATCGATGCAGACCACATCAATCTGGATACGGTCGAGCGCTTTCTCGCCCCCAGCGATTTCTTCACCATCGATGTGGCGCACTTTATCGGGCAGCCGGCCACGCCGGTGGACGTTGACGCATTTGTCTCGCGCCACCCGGAATTCGGCGCCTCCGAATCGGTGCGGAAGACAGCGCACAAGTATCTGGTGGCGGTGAAGGCCGCGGGCGAAATCTATCGGCATATCGCGTCGCGGAAGGGCGAAAGCAACTTTATCACCGAAGTTTCCATGGATGAAACCGACGCTCCGCAG
>DASYCD010000002.1:0-5718 GCA_036500405.1 Bryobacteraceae bacterium | reverse complement strand
CCCAGCAGCGAGCTATGGCGCAGAGCCGGATTCGCATGAATAATCCGCAGCGTGTCCACGTGAATGTCGGCGAAATGGAATTCCGCGGGTTTGATCGATCGTCTGCTTTCCGTGCAGCGGATCAGTTTCAGGGAGAACTGGCATCGCTCATCGCTCGCAACGGAGTGCCATCGCACTGGCTGGCAGCAGGCACGATGGATGACCTGCGGGTTTATGCGGCCGATTCATCGCTCGCCAGCGCGTTAGCAGGCGCAGGAAAGGAGCCGGTCCGATGAGTGCTCCTGCCGCCGGTTCCACCACGGAAAGCAAGAGTGCCCCACGCTCTTCCGCGGTTCGCGCACCTCTCCTGCAACGCGAATGCTCCTGCGGACCCGGCAGTGGCGGCTGCGATGCGTGCAAAAAGAAATCCAGCGTCGCCGATGCGGCGAGCGCCGCCAAACTTCAGCGCTTCGGCGCCCCCGCTCCGCGCGCGGCAACAGCGCCGCCTGTCGTCAATAGCGTGCTGAACTCGCCAGGTCGGCCACTCGACGCCGGCGCGCGCTCGTTCATGGAGCCTCGCTTCGGTCAGAATTTCGGTGGGGTTCGTGTACACACAGATCCCCAGGCGGCCGAATCGGCGCGTTCGGTCGATGCCCACGCATATACCGTCGGCCAGCACATCGTCTTCGATTCCGGTAAGTACGATCCCCATTCCGCTCCCGGGCAGAAATTGCTGGCCCACGAACTCGCCCATACGGTTCAGCAGAGAAACGCGGGCCCGCCGCCGTCGGTTCTGGCTCTGCGCGAGACGCCCGAATACAACCATCTCGAAAACGAAGCCAACAGCATCGCAAACGCGGTGATGAGCCGAGGCAACGTACAGGCGCCGCGGTCCATTGCTCCCGCAACGCTATCGCGAGCGCCAAAGAACTCCGGGGCCGCTCCACCACCGCCGCCTCCCGCGACTGGCAAAAGCAAACCGGTCGTGACACCCGAGAACAAGCCCACCGGGAATAGTAAACCAGCGATCCAGGGCGCCGACAGCGCACGCGACTGGAAACCGGTCACCACGCCCAACCTGAAGGCCGCGAAAGTGAAAGCGTACGCGGTTCCTCAGCTGAAATCGGGCATCGTCGCGGTGCAGATGACCGACCCGATGCAACTGCCGCCGGAAAAGGGCGCGGTCCTCGATATCTGGAATCAGCGCGCCACCGCCGGCGCACTCGAAGCCATCATCGAGCCGGGCTCTGGTTCCGTGAAGACAAAAGCGGGACTCAAACAGGACCGGCCGAGCCCGGATGCTCTGCAGAAAATCTGGCTGCAGAAGGTGGGCTGGCTGACATCCAACGCCAATAAATATTGGAAAACAGCGGTTGGGCAGAATGAGCTTTTTCCGAAAGCGGACGGCAAGACCTGCAACGTCGATCACATACTCGAACTGCAATTCGGCGGCGACAATGTCCCGAACAACATGCAGATGCTCGATGGCGCCGAGAATCAGGGCAGTGGCCGGGAGATTTTCGCGGACCTGAAGACCACGGCCGAAGGCGTCAAACAGGCGCTTAAGGACGATAACGCCGTTACCGGACCGTTCACCGATCTGCTGATCCACTATGACAGCGCCGTCCTGAAGAGGCAGGGCGATATCTGCAAGAGTTGCTGTCAGGCGGAGAAAAAAGCCGTGACGATGCCGAAAGACGTCGATCTCTCCAAGGGCGAAAGCGTTAAAGGCAATGTCACGGGGACGCCGCACCCCTTGAAAGCGGGCGGCACTTCGGCAACGGTCATCGTAGAAGACGAGAAAGCAAAAAAGATTCCGCTGGCAGAGTCGTCGATTCCGGAGAACAAGAACGCTTCGACACTGATATCCGGCTTTAGTCTTCAGGAATGGGAGAGGCCAGCGAAGGGCGGGGGAGTGGTCGAGTCGGTTCTCGACACATCGTCCCGCTTCCCCGAAAGTCTGAAGCCTGACAAGACCAAAAAGATCAAGCTCAGTCGCGCCGACGATGGAACGCTCAAGCTGCCCCCGGGCCATCCGAATATCAAGTTCCACTTCGACTATCTGAGCGAAGGCGTCTTCAAAGAACTGCGCATCGAAGACGAGAAACACCTCGTCGGCTCCGGCACGATCAAGCCTTCTATCTCATTCCTGCCGCCGATCGATGTCCAGTTCGATAAGGAAAGATTCTGGGTCGGAAAAGCGATTCCCAAGGACAAACTCAAGCTCCCGATTCCCGGCGTCAAAATCAACAAAGCGGATATCGGCCTGGAGTTGGCGCCGCAATTCAAGCCCTCGGGCGATGTGGAATTCTCACTGGACGCCGGCAAACGGCACATCCTGGATGGAAAGATCGGCCTCTCCGCTGACGCCAATGGACTGGTGGCAACAGGCGATGTTCAGGTTTCGCTCCCGGGCGTGGATAACGCCGCTGGTCATATCGAATATCGCAATCGCCAGTGGTCCGGCAGCGCGGTGATCGAAACGACGCAGCTGCAGTCGAAATTCAAGTACATCAAGAGCGGCGCGCTTTCCGTTGTTTTCAACGACCAGGGAATGGGCGCGACAGGCAAGGTCTCGCTCGATCTGCCGGGCACGAAAGGCGTCGACGCCGAACTGCATTATCAATCGAGCACCCGGCACTGGCTTTTCAAAGGCAAAGGCGTCTTCGAGCCGCCCGGGCTGCATCCCGTCACGATGGCCATCGCTTATGACGGTGACAGTCTGGACGGCGAAGTCGACACCAGTTTCACTTACAAAGGTATCGACGGCAAGATCCACGTCGTCTATCACAACGAACGATTTTCCGGCGAGGGCTCGCTCGCGATCAATAAAGGCAAGGCCAAAGGCGACATGCATGTCAAGATGCGCCAGGTTGGCGGACATGCGAAGTTCTCGGGCGACGGCAACATTTCTTATCAGGTCACAGATAATCTCGTCGCGAGCGCGGGCATTGAGATCAATGAGAAAGAGGAAGTCCGGCTCAAAGGGGCGCTCGAGTTCCCCAAGCCGATTAAGCTCTTCGATCCGATCAAGGGTGAATACAAGATCTTTGAAATCGGCGTCAGCATTCCCATTCCTGGCGCCTCAATCGGCCCCGTCGGTCTCGAAGCCCGCATTGACGGCGCACTTTCCGCTGGATACCAGATCGGCCCTGGCGAACTGCGAAATACAAAAATTGAAGCTGCGTTCAATCCGCTGGATGACAAACCGGATGCCGACGTCATCTTCACTTCTACGCTCTATATCGGCGGGAACGCGCACATAACGGGCAGAATCGATGGGTCGGTTGCTCTCGACGCCGTCATCGCGGAAGTTGCCGGCGGATTGTCCGTAACCGCCACCGCATCGCTGGACGGCCATGTTGCCTCTCAGGTAACGCTGCACTACACCAAGAGCAAATTTGAAGCGGACGCTAACTTCGAACTGATCGCCGGGCTGGCGCTTGACCTCGCGCTCAGCGCGTTTGTGAAAGCGAGGGCCGGTATCAGCATCTTCAGCGTGGAAACGCGGAAAGACTGGAAGTTGGCTTCATACCACTACAGCAGCGGACTGAAGTTGGGAATGCGTCTGAAGAAGCCGATTCACTATGTTTCGGGAGAATCCCTGCAGTTGCCCTCTCTCGACGATATCGAATGGATAAAGCCCGATATCGATACAGGCGACGTGCTGCAGAAGGTCTTCGGCGGCTCCGATTCGAAAGAGCAGGAGGTCTGACATGCCGGCATTTCCTGGATCGCCAAAACTGCTGCGCGCGGGTCTCGTCATCGCGGACTCGACGACGCTTTCAATCCAGCGCATCGTCGCCATGCAATACAATCCGGACTCCCTCACCCGATCGCTGACGATCCGGGGCGCCACGGGCGATGCCGGCGATCGTCTCGACGCACTCCGGCTGACCGGACCTCCCGTCGAAACAATCAAACTGGACGCCGAGCTGGACGCGACCGATCAACTGGAGTTTCCCGATCAGAATCCAAATACCGTGCAATACGGACTGAATCCGCAACTGGCGGCGCTCGAAACTCTGATCTATCCCTCCAGCGCCCAGATTCAAAGCGACAACAATCTTGCCATGGGAGGAACCATTGAGGTCGCGCCCATGGAAGCGCCGCTGGCCCTTTTTGTCTGGAGCGCAAGCCGCGTGGTTCCGGTGCGAATTACCGAATTCAGCATCACGGAGGAAGCCTTCGATACAAGCCTGAATCCCATTCGCGCGAAGGTCTCGCTCGGCATGCGCGTCCTGAGTGTGAACGATCTGAACTTCGATCACAAAGGCAATCACATCTTCCTCGCCTACCAGCAATGCAAGGAGCGTCTGGCCGGCTTGACCGGCCCCGTGACGCTGAGCGCGCTCGGAGTGACGGGGATTCCATCGTGAGGTATCTATGTTTTCGCTGACCAGTCGCTACAACTCGCTGCCGGTGAAAACCTGGGTGCGGCCCGACGGAAGAATCGTTTCGTACGTATCGCGGCGCTTTCTTCCGCAGCCCGATCAGTTCGATTTGCTGCTGACGGCAACCGTTACGGAAGGCGACAGACTGGACAACATCACCCAGCAGTATCTCGGCGCCGATCCACAACAGTTCTGGCGAATTGCCGACGCGAACGATTGTATGTCGCCGTTCGATCTCACCGACCGGGTTGGCTCAAAGATTCGAATCACCCTGCCTCAGGGAATACCGGGCCCCACGAAGGGAACGCTCTGACCTATGGCGCTGAAGGGTCTTTATCTCTCGTTGTTCATGGGGCCAATGATTCCGATGCCCGCGCCAAAGTCCGTCGTGGATGCATTGATCAGCGCCCAGGTCAACACGGGAGGAGAGCGCAGCGGGTTTCAACTCGTGTTCTCTATGAACAAGACCTCTCCCATTCGCCAGACGCTCATGCCGGCCGGCTTTATGGATACGGGAACCACGCGCGTCATTCTCGTCGCGACGGTGGGTGGAATTCCCTACACGCTCATCGATGGCATCGTAACGAGGCAGGAAGTAAACGCCAGCAACGACGCGGGACAGTCCACCGTGACGCTCACAGGTGAGGATCTTACGGTCCTGATGGATGTAGTGCAGTTCCCCATGATGCGTTATCCGGGAATGCCGATCCTGGCGCGCGTGAACCTGATCGTCGCGAAGTATGCGATGTTTGGAATCGCGCCAGTCGTCATTCCGCCGCTGTTCGACGACGTCCCTATACCGACCGACAAGATCCCCTCTCAGAACGGATCCGATCTCGCTTACATCAAGAAGCTTGCTTCCGATTGCGGTTACATCTACTACCTGCAGCCCCTCGCGCCGGGAGCGAGCATTTTCTATTTCGGTCCGGACATTCGCATCCCCGTGCCGCAACCGGCTCTGAGCGTAAACATGGACGCCAACACCAATGTCGAATCCCTGAGCTTCTCGCTGGACGGGATGGCGAAAAAGATCGTGATCATGACGATCATGGATCCGATCACGAAGAAAATCCCGATCCCGATTCCGGTTCCCAATATCAGCCTGCTCCGTCCGCCTCTGGGTGTTCGCCTTACGGCTCCGATGAAAATCGAATACCCGCCGGATGGGGGTAACAAGAACTCCATCGAAGCAATTGCGCTCGCACTGGCGAAAACAGCCGAAACGAGCGACGCCATCACGGCTACCGGCACTCTGAACGTATTGCGATACGGCCAGGTGCTGAACGCCTTCCAGACGGTGGGCGTACGCGGCGCCGGATTGGCTTACGACGGGCTCTATTACGTG
>DASYCD010000001.1:0-2755 GCA_036500405.1 Bryobacteraceae bacterium | reverse complement strand
GATGAAGATCGCGGTCAATCTGATTCGCGATACGGCGCGAACGCGGCGGTTTCAATTTTGGCGGCGGGCGAATGCGTCGGCGGTTTTGGTGGATGCCGAGGGGCAGTTCATTCCCGATGGTGCGAGTTCGGCGGAAGAGCGGCTTTCGGCGCGCCAGCAGATTGAGACGGTTTGGAAAGCGGTAGATGGGCTTTCGGCGACGCAGCGGCGCGTGTTTCTGCTGCATTTTCTTGAAGGGATGAAGCCGGCGGAGATTGAGGAAGTGACCGGGATGACGAATGGCGCGGTGCGGGTGCATCTGCATCGCGCAGTGACGAAGGTCCGGCAGGTTTTAAGAGGATTGTGATGAGTTCGCATTTATCGGAAGAGCAAATTGCGGCGTGTGTTGCGGGCGAGCGGAGCGGGGAAGCGGAAGCGCACTTAGCCGGGTGCGCGGTATGCGCGGCTGAGGTGGAGCGGACCGCGGGCGCCCTGGCGTTGTTTCGGGACTCGGGCGTGAGATGCGCGGAGTACTGGGCCGGGCGGCCTGCGCGAAGAGCTTCGCGGGCGTGGCGATGGGCGATCGCGGCGCCGGTGATCGCTGCTCTGGTGTTGGCGGCGGTTCTGATTCGGCGCCCGGCAAGCGCGCCCGCTCCGGTGGAGCAGGCGCAGACGGGATTCGTTCGGATTCCCTATGTCGTCCCGCCGTTGCCCTACGAACGGACGGAGATTGTGCACATGGATGTACCGGTGGCGGCGTTGATTGCGGTGGGGTTCCGGAGGGACGAACCCGCTGGAGCGTCTGTGCCGGCGGAAGTTCTGGTGGGGCAGGATGACAGGCCGTTGGCGATTCGAATTCTGGAGTAAAGAGCGATGAAGAAAACCGTTACTGGATTTTTGGCGGTAGCTGCGATGGCTGGAGCGCAGAGTTTTCAGCCACCGTCGTGGGGGCAGAGCCAGAACCACGACGCCGTACAGAATCAGATCAATCAATTGCAATCGCAAATTCAGAAATTGCGCGAGCAGCAATTCGAGATGTCTCATCCTCCCGTTGAGGCGCAGACGGGTCCGGTTACCGCACATCCCATTTCGGGCAAAGAGACGCGCCGCACGACACAGACGCTTGCGGATGGCACAGAACTGACCCGGGACGATACGAGTTACTTTTATCGCGATTCGTCGGGGCGGGTACGCGAAGAGAGTCCGAAGCGCGTCGAGGTATTCGATAACGTGGGCCGGGCTGAGTTTGATATGAGTCCCGCGAAGAAGACTTACTCACGCTCACAGCTTTCCGGCCGCGAAAACTATATCGCGGTCGCGGTCTTCGGGGGTACCAGTTATACGAGTACATCGACGGATACCGATTATGCTGCTCGTCATCAGCCGGCTGGCGTGACTGAGGATCTGGAATCGCAAACGATCAATGGTGTCTATGCGAAGCACTCGCGCGTGACGATTACAATCCCGGCCGGCGCCATTGGGAATAACAAGGAAATCAAGGTTGTCAACGAGCGCTGGTATTCGGATGAGCTGAAGGTACTCATCAAAAGCGTCAACACGGATCCCCGCTTCGGCGTCAATACCTATGAATTGACGGATATCAAACAGACGGAGCCGGATCCGGCTCTGTTCAGGCCGCCAGCTGATTACACACAGGTGACGAAGGATCATCGATGAGACTTTGTGCCTGCGGTTTGGTAGCTTGTGCGCTGTTTGCGCAGCAGGTATCGTTCGATGCGGCTTCGATCAAGCCGAGTGCCGCGTCGCCCGGCAGTTCAGGCATCAACACGAACAACGGCTATCTGAGCGCATACAACGTCACGCTGAAGCGGTGCATTGCGGGGGCATACGGAATTACGGAAGATCAGATCATTGGCGGTCCGAAATGGATCAGCGAAAATCGCTATGACATCACTGCGCGCGGCACGGGAGGTAATACAGAAGATATGCTGAAGGCGCTTCTGGCCGACCGCTTTCGTCTGGTGATGCATCCACAGAGCGAGACGAGATCCGGTTACGCCCTGACGGTGGCGAAGGGCGGCATCAAGGCGACAGTGAGCGTGATCCCTCCCGGGGGGCCATCGACTACGAACAGCTCGCGTATCCGAATCGAGGCGAAATTGTGTTCCATGCCCGTTCTGGCGCGAAAATTGGCGGCGGTTCTGGGACAGCCCGTAGTGGATGAAACGCAGGAATCGCGGAGTTTCGATTTCCTGCTGCAATGGGTACCGGACGAAGTGATGTCGAAAGCGTCCGCGGGATCGGACGCGGCGAATGGGCCGTCGCTGTTTACGGCGGTGCAGGAGCAGTTAGGGCTGAAGCTGGAAGCGCGCAAGGTTCCGGTGGATGTGCTCGTAGTTGACCGCGCGGAATTTCCGTCTGAAAATTGAGCGAGACTATTACTGATAAGGTAATACTATGAACGTATGATCCAGTCCTGGAAGGACGAACGGGCGCGGCAGCTCATGGGGCTTCGGCGGGTTTCGGAATGGGCAAATATTGAAGATCAGGTCCGAACCAGGCTGATCCGGCTGGACTCTGCTACATCGCTGGAAGATTTACGCGCAATTCGTGGCAATCGCCTTGAGGCGCTGAGCGGTAACCGAAAAGGCCAGTTCAGTATTCGGATCAACGATCAGTATCGGATCTGCTTCGTATGGACGGTGAAAGGACCATCGGATGTCGAAATCACGGACTACCACTAAGATCGCGAAAAAATTGTTACCTATCCATCCAGGCAAGATTCTTTTCGAAGATATGCAGGATGAGGAAGTCA